>CALLLY010000447.1 GCA_938008205.1 uncultured Granulosicoccaceae bacterium | reverse complement strand
GCGACTGCAGATAAGGCAAAATCACCGCATCAGCCGCATTAAAACTTGCAGAGAATTGTGGGCCGGTGTCGTACACCAGTGTGTGATGGCGGGTTTGCACCACCACCGCCGTGCCCTGCCCCACATCCAGAAACGTCACTGAATAATCACCTGTTGAAGGCGCATCTGCTGCTGACCAGAACAGCGGCAGCAACAGCACACCGCCTAACCACCGAATCCGTGGCAGCAACGGCAGAAGCGTGACCACCGCAATGGCTACAGATAACAACAACACACCCGAATTGATAACGCCTAACTGCACCAGCGCAAACTCCCAGCGCGATTGCACTCCCAGATACCAGTCAACCATCTGCAGGATCCAGTCGACCGGAACAAACAACAGTGCCGCCATAGCAGTGTTGATCATCGCCACCAGTGATGCACAGAAGATAATCGGGGTCAGCAACATGCCAACAACCGGCACCGCGATGAAATTGGCAAGTGGTGCAACCAGTGACATCTGCCCGAAGAACAGTAGGCCCAGCGGATACATCCCTATAGTGATGAGTAAATGTCCCCGCAATACCGCAGACACCCGATCACGAAAAGCAGCGCGAGGTATAAAAGAATAAACCACAAACAAAATCGCAACGGCAGCAAAAGACATCCAGAATCCAGCTGACAGCACTACCAAGGGGTTCAGCAGACAAACCACCAGTAACGCCAGTGCCAAAGCACTGTGACGTGGCTGGTGCCGCGCTACAATACTCAACACTGCCAGCGTACTAAACATCAGCAATGCACGTTGAGTCGGGATTGAAAAACCGGCAAGCCCTGCGTAACACAATGCCGCAAATGCCGAGCTACATAGAATAAACGGGGCACGCGGTATGATTTGCACCAACGTACTGAAGCGCCAGACAGTGGCTGCAAGTAATCCGGCAAACGCACCCACCAGGGAAATATGTAGTCCGGAAATCGCCAGCAGATGATTAGTCCCGGTATCGATAAAACGCTGCCACTGTTGCTGATCAATCGCACTTCGATCCCCAATCGCAAGCGCCATAATCAACGCACCATGTTGCCGATGCTCAGTGGCGGTTAGTAACCGTTGCTTCAACCATAACCTGCCCCGTTGCAACCACATAGCGGGCGACTGTGCGACACCCATACGTTCAGCTGATTCCGCTTCGCGAACATAACCGGTTGCCACAATGCGGTTTTGAAACAACCACTTTTCATAGTCAAACCCGCCGGGATTCATGAACCCGTTTGGTGCACGAAGTTTTACAACCAGCCGCAGGCGCTCCCCGGCACTGAGAGCAGGCGGGTTCTGATACCAGCTCAGGCGCAGCAATGCACCACTGGCATCTTGTGACGCACCTGTGTCTATGTCTGTATAGGTTTCGCCACGCAGCTTAAAGCGCAGACGCTTTGCATTGTGCTCCGGCAGACCAACCACTGTGCCGGTAATCACTACATCGCGATTCAGCCATTGCTGAGCCGGTTGTTTGTCAAACACCTGTTGTGCGTGAAAGGCAGCCAGTAAAAAACCTGCCAGAAAACAGCTAATCCATGGCACTCGTCTGGAACAACAAACCGCAACTGCAGCAGCGATCGTGTAAACCCATAACGATGGCAATTGATCGAGGGATAATAGACAGACACTGCCACAGACAAAACAAACGACCAGTACAACCACAACCACAACCACACTTCATATGACTACCACCGCCACAGCTTACCCCAGCTGTAGCGCAAATCAAAATGTGCGGCTATCGAAGGTGTAAACCACCATTGCTCAGGTGGTAGGTCTTTTGCATTCGCGCCGCAAGTCTGGTGTCGTGTGTGACAATCAGAAATGCTGTGCCGAGCTCCCGGTTAAGCTGCAGCATCAGTTCATAGACACTGGCAGCAGTGGCCTCGTCCAGATTACCGGTAGGCTCATCGGCCAGCACCAGCCGCGGACGATTAATCAAGGCTCTGGCAATTGCGGCACGCTGCCGCTCACCACCCGACAGTTCGGCCGGTTTGTGCGTCAGCCTTTCAGCAAGGCCAACCCTTTCGAGAAGTTCTGATGCCTGACGTTTGGCTTTGGCAGCCTCAGTGCGCCCAATCAGCAGTGGCATCGCAACATTTTCAACAGCAGTGAACTCCGGCAACAGGTGATGAAACTGGTACACAAACCCGAGTACATCATTACGCAATCTGCCACGCTGTGCAGGATTGAGTCGATACAAATCAACGCCATCCAGGGTTACCGAACCGGTGTCCGGAGTATCGAGCCCGGCCAGCACATGCAGTAAGGTGCTTTTGCCACACCCCGAGCTGCCAATGATTGCGATTTGCTCACCGGCTTCAACTGACAGGCTTAGATTTCTAAGCACTTCTACGCGATGCTGTCCCTGCTTATAAACACGTTCAACACCGGTAGCCTGTAATACGAGATCATTCATAGGCCAACGCTCTTATTCAGGCCAATTGTGTTATTCATAAGCCAGCGCTTCGGCAGGTTCGGTGCGCGCTGCGCGCCAGGCCGGATACAAAGTCGCCACCAAAGTAAGTACCAGTGCCAAACAGGCAACCTTGGTCACATCGCTGTAGTCGAGTTCCGATGGCAGCACATCAATGTAATAGACATCTTTGGGGAGAAACTGCGTCTGGAAAAAACGCTCTATGGCAGGCACCAGCGTTTCTACATTCAGGGCCAGAGTAATACCGCCAATCAATCCCAACGCTGTGCCGATTACACCGATTAACGCGCCCTGGATCAGGAAGATCATCATAATCGATTTGGGTGATGACCCCATGGTTCGCAATATCGCAATGGCCGCTTGTTTATCTGTCACCACCATCACCAGCGTACTGACAATATTAAACGCCGCAACCGCCACGATAAGAGACAAAATCACAAACATCACAGTTTTTTCAGTACGTACCGCGCGAAAGAAGTTGGCGTGCTGATGCGTCCAGTCACTGACCCAGTAGTCTTCTCCTACCTGAGAGGCAAGATCACTCGCCACACTGCGTGCGGCAAACATATCGTCGAGGCGCAGGCGTACGCCGGTGTAGCCCTTGTTCAGTTTCATAAGCACTGAGGCGTCGTCTGCATGCATGAGCGCAAAGTTGCGATCATATTCAAACATGCCGATATCAAATATCCCGCGCACGGTAAATCGCTTCATGCGAGGCAGCACACCAACCGGTGTCACACTGGCTTCGGGGGTAATAACGGTAATCTTATCGCCGACCACTGCACCGAGATATTGCGCCAGCGCACTGCCCAGTACAATCTCGAATGACCCGGGTTTTAAATCACTCAACTCACCGGCCACCATTTTGTCGCCAATGTCGGACACTTGCGGCTCTTCACCAGGCAACACACCACGCACTACAATGCCGGTGACCTGCTTGCCTTTCACAACCATCACCTGGCCTTCTACATACGGTGCAGCACCCTCAACCTCAGGGTGATCCACTGCGGCCTCCGCCAGTTCGCGCCAATTGGTCATGGGTTGTTCATAAAGCGTAATGGTGGCGTGAGAAGCGGCGCCAAGAATTCTCTCGCGCAGTTCTTTCTCAAATCCATTCATCACAGACATCACGGTAATCAACGCCGTGACCCCCAGCGCAATGCCGAGAATAGAGATCAGGGAGATAAACGAGATAAAGTGGTTGCGTCGTCTTGCGCGCGTATAGCGCAAGCCGACAAACAATTCGTAGGGCTGCAGCATGCTTGACTGGTTTGTGAGCGGAGGCGCTGTTCCGGTGGGTACAACAGACATGGGGACCCGTCTGGAGACTTCAACGGACCTTCTGCCGAATAAGGATTAGGTTACCACAGGGCATGCCAGTGTCGGTGTCGCGCGCATTACCGTCTCTACTGATTCCTCTCAGGCTCAAATACGTGCACAATTTGGCACACGACAACACGATGGCGGGTCAATGAAATTATTGGTTTTTCAACACATCGAATGTGAGCATCCGGGCAAACTGCGCGATTACCTGGCGCGAGACGGTGTCGACTGGACCGCTGTAGAACTCGACGCAGGCGAAACAATCCCCGATCTGGATGCCTTCGACGCACTGTGGGTGATGGGCGGCCCGATGGATGTGTGGGACACCGACGAACATCCGTGGCTCATCGATGAAAAGGCCGCCATCAAGCGCTGGGTGCAGGAAATGCAGCGCCCCTATCTGGGCTTGTGCCTGGGCCATCAGCTGCTGGCGGACGCACTGGGCGGCAGTTGCAGCAAGCTGGATCCGCCCGAAATCGGCGTACTCGACATCGAACTCACCGACGCCGGCAAACAAGATCCGATTTTCAAAGACATGCCTCACCAGCAGAAAGCGCTGCAGTGGCATTCGGTACAAGTACAAAGCACCACAGACGATACCGTGGTTCTGGCAAGCTCACCGGCCTGCGCCAATCAGGCCATGCGCGTTGGCAACTATGCCTGGTCGATGCAATACCACGTAGAGGTCGAGCCCGACACCGTCGACACCTGGTCACAGGTACCGGCATACCGGCAGGCACTGATTGCCACGCTGGGTGAACAAGCACTGCCTCAGATGCTGGCCAGTGCCTCAGCCAACCTTGAAGACTTCGCCGCTAACTCGGCATTGTTGTATCGAAATTTCATGCAGGCCATTCGCACCTAACACGCTATGGATTCTGATACTCAATCTGCAGAACAAGTCCAGACTGTCGTGATCGGCGCCGGTGTAGTCGGCTTAGCGGTGGCACGGCAACTGGCGCTCAGCGGCCGTGAGGTCTATGTGCTTGAAAGTGACAGCGACTTTGGCCAGGGAGTCAGTTCGCGAAACTCCGAGGTCATTCACGCAGGCATTTACTACCCGACCGGCTCACTTAAAGCGCAGCTCTGTGTCCGAGGCAAGCAGCTGCTCTACGAGTACTGCAAAGAAAGACACATTACTGCCAACCCTATAGGCAAGCTGATTGTCGCCACTCAACAAGACGAACTTGAACAACTACGCACGCTTAAGGAAAAAGCACTGGCAAACGGTGTTAACGATATTCAATTACTCAGCGCCAGTGATGCTATTGCAATGCAGCCGGGCCTGCGCTGCATTGCCGCATTACATTCACCGTCTACCGGTGTATTAGACAGTCATAACTTTATGTTGTCTATGATCGGTGATATTGAAAACAATGCAGGTATGGTGGTTTTTAATGCCACAGTCGAAAGCCTGTCCGCTAACGGTAATGGATTAACAGTTACTACCGGCGGCGATTCTTCAATG
>CALLLY010000446.1 GCA_938008205.1 uncultured Granulosicoccaceae bacterium | reverse complement strand
CTGCTCGCGTATGCCGGAGAACATCTGGCGCGGAATGGTGCGCTGCTCAACTGAGCCCAGGGCGATCACCACCACCACTTCATCAAATGAGGTGACAAAGGCAAACAGTGCCCCGGAGATAACACCCGGCAATATCAGTGGCATCTGCACCTTAAAAAAAGTTCGGATCGGCGTGGCGCCCATACTGTAGGCTGCCTGCACCAGGCTGTTGTCGAACCCGACAAGCGTCGCGGTGACGGTGATGATTACAAAAGGAATACCGAGCACAGCGTGCGCCAGTATCACACCGGTGTGCGTATAGGCCAGACCGTACTTACTAAAGGCACTGAAGGTACCCGCAGCCGTGATCACCAACGGCACGATCATGGGTGAAATCAAAAACGCCATAATAGTTTTTTTGAATGGCATTTCGGAACGGCTAAGGCCAACAGCTGCAATGGTTCCGAGCGTCGTCGCAATGATTGTCGCGATAATGCCTATGAAGAAACTGTTGCGCATAGAGCGCACCCATTGGGAATTGTTCCAGACATCTGTCCACCATCCGGTCACTGCTTCAGGATTGGCCATACCGTTGATCAGAATGTCTTTATACCAGCGCAATGAGTACGCTTCGGGATCTGCCGCAAGCATGCCCGGTGTGAACGAGAAGTACGGCTCCACGTTAAAACTCAATGGTAGTACGATCAGAATAGGTGAAATCAGAAACACGAAGATCAGAAAACAAATAAATCTGAACGTGTAGTACCAGAGGCGCTCACCCCACCCTGCATATGCTGGAAGTGCCATAGTTACCCGAGCTTCATGTTGTCGATGCCTACCACGCGGTCGTAGATCCAATACAGCGTCATTACCACGACCATCAATACCCCGCCCAGCGCAGCAGCAAGATTCCAGTTGAGTGACTTGCGCATATGATCATCAATTGTGTTGGAGATCATTGTGCCATCCTGACCACCGACCAGCGCCGGGGTAATGTAGTACCCGATGGCGACGATAAAAACGAGTATGGCACCAGCACCAATACCGGGAACAGTTTGTGGTGCATAGACCCGCCAGAAGGCAGTCCAGTTTGTTGCACCCAGACTTTTAGCTGCTCGAACATAACTCGGGGGAATCCCCTTCATCACGGAGTACAGTGGCAACACCATAAACGGCAGTAATATATGCGTCATGGCGATCAATGTGCCGAGCTGGTTATAGATTAGTGAAAAGCGACTATCGTCATTGGTGATACCGAAGTACACCAGCAGATCATTAACGACCCCCTGCGATTGCAACATCGCGATCCACGCCGTGGTTCTCACAAGAATGGAAGTCCAGAAGGGCAGCAACACCAGAATCAATAGCAGGTTACTGGTTTTTGCCGGCAGCGTAGCCAGCAGGTAGGCGATCGGGTAGCCAAGCGCCAAACAGAAAATTGTGACTAAAAACGAGATCTTCAGCGTGCGCGTTAACAGGGTGATGTGAATGCGCCTTTTTTCATCCTGCCGCTCAAAGGAGCCATCGCTGTTCTTCTTTAAATCAAGCGCTGCGGCATAGTAGCCCAGCGTATATTTTGCAGAGGCAGTTTTCATTGCCTGCCATACTTCTATATCGCCCCACTTCTTTTTAACACCAATGAGGCTTTCTTTAAAAGGAGCTTCGAGCTTGGCGGCTTTACGGGCAGTTGAAGTAAAAAGTGATCGTGTGCCTGGTTTGTCGCGGTTCACACGGGTGGCGACTTTACCAATAGTTTTGTTCTCTCTGGCGACAACCATGTCTGCCACAAGTACCGCATACATCTCCTCGGTGGGTTCGGTAGTGGAGTCCCAGTCAGCGAGTATTGCTGTCGTTTCAGGCATTAACGACGAAAACGTATCGTCGATAAACGCACGGGTTAGAAAATAAACAATAGGACCAACAAACGCTACCAGTAAAAACAACAGCAACGGCACCACCAGAAAAAAAGCACGCGAGCGATTTCGGAACAGTGCTTTATCGAGCCGTTTTTTTAGTAGCTTGTCGTCAATTGCGCCAGCGGCGGTTTGGGCCATAACAAGTGTCGTTTATCAGGTGAGAATACCCGGGAGACAAGTCTCCCGGGTCGTACTGCAGTGTTAAATAATCAAACGATTATTGAGCCAGCCATGCATTGAACTGTTCGTTCAACTGATCCTGGTTATCAGCCCAGAATTCAAAGTTGTTTTGCAGTGCATTTTTCATGTTGTTTGGCGCAGTAGGCATGTGCACGTCCATTTTCAGATCCGGCTGATCGTGGAAAGAACCAACCAGTGAAGATGAAGACTTACGAACCGGACCATAAGAGATCCAGCTTGCCTGTGCTGCCAACGGCTCGGTGCCGGTAGAGAACTTGACGAAATCCATCGCGGCTTCTTTGTTAGGCGCACCTTTGGGGATTACGAACAAATCAAGATCCCATACCTGACCGTCCCAGACAATTTCAAAAGGCTTCTTTTCAGACGCAACAGCGTTGAAGATACGACCGTTATAAGCGGTAGTCATCACGACCTCACCATCAGCAAGCAGCTGTGGTGGTTGTGCACCCGCTTCCCACCAGACAACGCTGTCTTTAATGGAATCTAGCTTGGCGAATGCGCGCTCTACGCCTTCTTCAGTTTCCAGCACGTCGTAAACTTCACCGGCAGGAACACCATCAGCCATCAATGCCATTTCAAGATTGGCTTTCGGGTTTTTACGAATGCCACGCTTGCCGGGGAATTTTTCCACGTCGAAAAAATCAGCAATGGTAGAAGGTGCATTGGAAAGTTTGGTGGAGTCGTAGGCGTAGATGGTAGACCACACGATGTTAGCAACGGCGCAGTCATAGACTGTGCCTTCCAGGAAGTCATCTGCTGCTGCGGTGCCATCGGTACCAGCAGGGAATGTAGAGATGTCAAATTCCTCAAGCAGCCCTTCGTCACAACCACGGATAGCATCGGATAGTTCAACGTCAACAACGTCCCATTTAACATTGCCGGCTTCAACCTGTGCTTTTATTTCTGCCAGACCACCGTTGTAGTCTTCAGAAACAATAAAGTTACCGGTTCTGGCGATCCATGGCTTGTGGTAAGCCTCGATCTGCGATTTTGTGTACGCGCCGCCCCAGGAGACGACGGTTACGGTGTCAGCGGCATTTGCCACACCGACAGTAGCAGCCAGTGCAGCGGCCAGAACTGTTGTTACTCTCTTCATGTAAATAATCCTCGTTAACAAGATTCCGGTTCACACCGGGTCAGAATCGAAATTAAAGCGTATTGCTCGGTCGCGACGCGACCTATGCATCCAATGCCCGACAATCCTCCTGCAGCCACCCAACCGTGACAACGTCACCCTCACGCATTAGTGCGTGGTTTGCCGAATTGGGTACTTTGACAATAAAGTCATCCCGTCCGAGTAATTCTATCCGTGTGCGGATATGGTCACCCAGGTAAATCAACTCAAGCACACGTGCTTCGAACAGATTCTGAACGGTAGACGGGTCCGGATCGATCAGCACACGCTCCGGACGTAACGACAAGGTAGACTCATCGCCGATACGACCAACGTTTACAGCACGAGCATAAACCGCAGCGCCCGTTTTGGTTTTCACCACGCAATAGTCGCCTTCAAGCTCCGTAACAGTGCCACGTAGCTTGTTATTTTCACCAATAAACTGTGCAACAAACGCATTTTCCGGGCGCTCGTACAGAGCATCCGGTGGTGCCAATTGCTGAATCACACCATCGTTAAATACCGCAATACGGTTGGACATGGTAAGCGCTTCGGATTGATCGTGCGTTACATACACCACGGTGACGCCAAGATTTTCGTGAATATGCTTAATTTCATACTGCATCTGTTCACGCAGGTTTTTATCCAGTGCGCCGAGCGGTTCATCCATCAATACCAGGTCGGGATCAAAAACCAGTGCCCGCGCTACCGCCACACGCTGTTGCTGACCACCGGACAGTTGCGATGGCCGACGATTACCAAACCCGCCAAGCTGCACCATGTCCATGGCTCGCTTTACACGATCCTGACTTTCAGAGGCTGACATTTTTCGCACTTCGAGTGGGAAGGCAAGATTTTCTGCCACGGTCATATGCGGGAACAGCGCATAATTCTGAAACACCATACCAATACCGCGTTTGTGCGGCGGCACATTATTAATGGGCTGGCTATCGAGGTAGATTTCACCGTGCGTGGCAGGTTCAAACCCCGCCAGCATCATTAGACAAGTTGTTTTGCCGGAACCTGACGGACCGAGCATAGTGAGAAATTCACCGCGCTCTACGTCGAGATTCAGATCTTTGACAACCAGCGTTTTACCGTCGTAACTTTTCTGAACGTTTTTAAATCTGACGAGCGGATTTTCGGACATTGGTTTCCAGTGGGCTGTCTGCTTAAACCGTTGACAATGTTGTCGAGCGCGCCACCCCTAACAAGCGGCGATTCGCGTGTTGCACAATTTAAACAACACGCAAATATATCTTTACATGTTTTTCTATTAGCTTGCCTAGTCTGACGCAGCGATAAAAACCGCGCAACCAAAGCAGGGCAGCAAGTGATCGAACCGTCGCATTAAGGCAGCCTTACCACGCCCTATCCAAACTTCTTCAACCGCGCAATCAAACTGGAAGTATCCCATCGGCTGCCACCCATTTTCTGAACATCGGCATAGTATTGGTCTACCATCGCCGTCACTGGCACAGAGGCTCCGTTGCGCCGGGCTTCGTCCAGCACAATCGAGAGATCCTTGCGCATCCAGTCGACAGCGAAGCCAAACTCGAATTCATCCTTGGCCATCGTTTCGTAGCGGTTAACCATCTGCCAACTCTGCGCAGCACCACCGCCAACCACACTCATTACTTTTTCAATATCAAGATTGGCAGCCTGAGCAAAGTTCACCCCTTCAGCCAATGCCTGCACCAGCCCGGCGATACAGATCTGATTGACCATTTTTGTCAACTGGCCTGCCCCCGGCTCTCCTATTAGCGCTACATTTTTTCCATAGGCCTGCAGTACCGGGAGGGCCTGGTCGAACACCGGTTGTTCGCCGCCACACATGATTGCAAGCACGCCGTTCTCAGCACCTGCCTGACCACCGGACACTGGTGCGTCGATAAATTCGAACCCCTGCTCTTTGCAGGTACTGTACAACTCACGGGCAACTTCAGCCGATGCAGTAGTATGATCGACCAGAACCGCCCCGGGTTTCAACCCGGCAAGAATGCCGTCATCGCCATAAACCACTGAGCGCAAATCATTGTCGTTGCCGACGCAAACCATTACCAGTTCAGCATCGGCGGCAGCCTCGCGCGGAGTGTCACAGGCGGTACCACTGTGTTCGTCTGCCCATTGTTTTGCTTTGGCAGTAGTGCGATTAAACACAGAGACTGAATGCCCGGCTGCAGCGAGATGACCTGCCATCGGGTAACCCATGACACCCAGGCCTACAAATGCCACTTTTTTACTCATAGCTCCTCGTCGGTACCGCTTTCAGCACCAGATAGTTACAGGTACAGCTAGGAGGCAAGCCTTTTAATAAGTGTTGCCAGCTTTTCTATACCTGCATTGATTTTTTCAGAAGGTATCGAGGAATACCCTAATCGCAAGTAAGCATTCTCAGGGCTAGGGTTAAGAAAGTAACTGTCCCCCGACACTACAAGTATACCCTCTTCACCGGCGATTCGTTCAACTTCATTGGCATCGACACCAGCAGGCAGCCTTACCCAGAAAGCGCTGCCACCGAATGCCGGCGCTCTGCTTGACTCGGGCAGGTGCTCTTTCAGTGCGAGATCCATGGCCTCCCAGCGTTGCCGATAGGAGTGCGCCAGGCGATGTACCAGTGAGTCGTGATGCCCAAGGGCGAGAAAATGAGCAACGGCGTTCTGATTATTCGACGGCGGGTGCCTGAGCATCAGTCGACGCAGTGCTCGCGCTTCATCGATCAACGCTTTGGGACCTACCATATATCCCAGGCGCAAACCTGGCGCGAGTGTTTTGGAAAGGCTGCCAACATAGATCACCCGATCATTGCCATCGAGACTTTTCAACGCCGGGGTTGGCGTGCCAACGAAGTTGAGTTCAGACTCATAGTCATCTTCGATAATCAGGATGTCATGTTCCGCAGCCCGCTTAAGCAATTCTTCGCGACGCTCCAGCGACATGGTGGCGGTGGTTGGCGATTGGTGGCTGGGGGTGCAGTACACGACGCGACATTCATTGATGCGATCATCAACAACCAAACCATCTTCATCCACGGGTAACGGTTCGATCTGACAATCACGCAACTCCAGTATGTTGCGCGCATCCGGATACCCGGGATCTTCAAATCCGACTTTATCTGCGCTGTTCACCAGCAGACGGGCTAACAGGTATAGCGCGTTCTGTGCACCCATGGTAACGAGGATCTGATCAGTGGTAACCCATAGACCACGAGGTGGTAAAACCCTGTTTTGTATTTGTTCGAGCAACAATGGATCGTCGTTATCAACCGAGTCGGGCATCCAGTCACTGATCGCCTGCACCGCCAGCGATTGCCGGCAGCATTCCCGCCACTCGTTTATCGGAAACAGCGCCGGGTCTGTCTGGCCCGCAGTAAACGGGTATTCATAGTCTTTCCAGTTGCGTAGGGCCAAAGCAAGATTACGCTGCTCGGACGGACGGGTTTTTATACGGCTATCCCAGTCAGGGTGAGATTCACTGCTATCGACCGGCTTCGGTGCTCTTGAGGTACGGCTGTTGACCAAATCGCCGTTCACAAAGTATCCGCGACGTTCCTCGGCAATCAGATAACCTTCATCCATTAAATGCTGATAGGCGTGCACGACTGTATTACGGGCGACACCCAGCTGGCGCGCCAGCTCGCGCGATGAAGGCAACGGGCGGTTGTGCGGAATATGGCCGTCTAAAATGGCCGTCACCAGTGCACGCCGCAGCTGACTTTGCAGGCTTGATCCACGCTCGTTCGACAAACGAATAAGCTGCCGCCACATAGGCTGGTTGGATTTACGAAGACTGTCTGGCTGAGACGTCAATCTGTCGCTCTCTGTACTGGATCAATGATTTGACTGGCCTGGGTATTTTAGCAAGCATGTGAATCACTTTGTACGTGAGACCATCGAACAAAAACCATCGATGAATGAGTTTGCTCGCTTATCGCGAGGCTAGCATATAATCGACAATTTACAGGTAACTATTTTATGTCTGTCAAACCCATGCCAAAGGTCGTTGCGCATCGTGGTGCCAGTGGGTACGCGCCGGAGAACACGCTGGCAGCAATTCGACTGGCCGCAGATCAGGGCGCCAGCTGGATAGAAATTGACGTGAATGTTTCGCGCGATGGTATCCCGCTTCTACATCACGACGACGGCCTGGAACGATGCACTAATGGCAGTGGTCTGGTTATAGAGCACGATATCGACTCGCTACTGAGACTGGATAGCGGTGCCTGGTTCAATGCGGATTTTACCGGGGAAAAAATCGCCACGCTTGAGCAATGCCTTAACTTATGTCAAGAGCTGGGCTTATCGATTAATCTTGAAATAAAGCCCTGCAGCGGCTGGGAAATCCCCACCACCCAAAAGATTGCACAAACCCTTAACGCATACAATAACCTGCCGCCCATCCTGATTTCCAGTTTCAGTCACATTGCACTCCAAAGTGCTGCTGAACTCCTACCCGCTATGCCGAGATCTTCTCTATTCCTGGTTGCCCCGCCGGACTGGCGCGAACTCACTGCTGAAGTTAAAGCGAGCAATATTCATTTACATGCTAACTCTCTTCTTACAGCAGATGCTGTTGATCAATTTCATGCAGCAGATCTGGGTGTGTATTGCTACACCGTCAATAGCGTCGAAAAAGCAACCGCGGTTTATGAGCTCGGTGTAGACGGCGTTTTCACCAACTACCCG
>CALLLY010000445.1 GCA_938008205.1 uncultured Granulosicoccaceae bacterium | reverse complement strand
CAAGAATCCACACGCGCCGGCCAATAGCAGGAAGTCAAACCAGCAACTGGTCTGATTCAGCACAGAGTAGCCCGGTACGTTAATCACCAGAAAAGCACCCACAAATACCAAAGCAAGCACCGGCATTACCTTTAACAAGATCGTATTTAGCTGCCCTCACTATCTGAGTAGTCTGAATCTTTTACCGACCCTGCCTTAACCGCCAGCCGGTTCTACGAGAAATTTGCTAACGGTTTCAGGGCTTCAGAAGTAGCTCCGTTTTCAGCTAGAACCGATAGTGCAGCGGTTTTGACGTTATATAATCAACCTCGGTTAGAACACATAAATACTAAATACCGATACTAGCCTGAAAAACCGACGACCAGAAATGGTCATCTGTCGCGCCACGGTTTCTTGTAAATAGATCGACCTACGCTCCCCGGAAAAACTGCCACAGCAAAACCACAGCCAGTGCCGCCAAAAGAAAACGCAGCAATGCTGTGTAGCGTTGCTGCGGGATCTGGTCACCGATTTTTTGACCGTATTTCAGTGCGACGAATGCAGTAAGCGCCAATGGGAGTGTTTTAATCAATAAAACAAAGTTCATCAGTCCTGCCGCAAAAAACACGACGATCTGGCAGATTTTTCCAATGAGAAAACACAGATTCATCGCCGAGACCATCTCGCTTCTTTGAATTCCCATAGACACAAAATAAATGATTAAAATCGCCACCATGACGTTTGTGGTGCCTGCGGCGAATCCGGCCAGAAGTCCCATGCCGATCAGTACCGTAAACGGAAAGGTGGTGAACCAGTGCCTTGGTAATCTGCCTCGATATTGAGTCCACAGAAAGATCAGAATCAATAGCGCCAGTAAAAGACGGAAAGCAGAGGCATCTGCAACAGTGAGGACGTAGGCTCCTGCCATTGCACCGACCAGACATGCGATTGCCAGAGGCCAGTATTTTTCAACAACGCTGGTAAAGCCGTTTTGGCTTCGTATGCTCGCAACATTGACTACTGCTGTAGGTAACAGCGTGATAAGTATGGCGAGTTTTACATCGAGAAAAACCGCGATTATCGGTGTGGCGACCATTGGAAAACCGAGTCCGAGTGCTCCATGCACCAGCCCGGAAAACACCATGACAGGCAACATCCAAAAAAGAATCTGCCAGGAAACCGTGATGCTCTCTGACATATGTCAGGCGCTCTGTCCAGGAGTTAGTCCGGTAACAAACTTTTCACAACCACAGGCGCCATAGCAAGGCGAAAAAATACAGGCATAGCAAGGCCTACATCGAATTTTTTCAACGCGGCTGTGGCATCGGTGGCGAAGATGTAGTGTTATCGAACTTTCAGCAGGCCGCACTAACTCTGTGCCGCCTCGTACTCCGCGGACGCGAGCTTAATGCAACAGGTTACCAGCGCCATGGCTTGTTCTACTTCCTCAAGTGGCGGCCTGGTAGGCGCCAGCCGGATGTTACAGTTTTTCGGATCGATACCATCCGGGAACGTTGCACCGGTAGGAGTAAGTGCCAGACCCGCTTCCCTGGCCAGACTTACCACGCGGTCTGCAATCGGCAGCCTGGTATCCAGGCTGACAAAATAACCGCCCAATGGATTAGTCCAGGTGGCAAGGTTCAGATTGCCCAAATCTTCGTTCAACACACGCTGGACACAATCGAATTTCGGCTTGAGAATTTTAGCGTGATCACGCATCAGGCCAGTCAACCCATCGGGATATTTGCGCAGGAACAACACGTGCCGCCACTGCTCGGCTTTATTCGGCCCGATTGTCTGCGAGTTGAGTGCAGCCGACCAGTAATCGATATTCGCCAGGCTCATGCCAGCTAGCGCCAGGCCGCCACTGGCAAAAGTCACTTTCGAGGTTGATCCGAACAGCAATACCCGGTCTTGCGTGCCATGATTTTTGGCAGTTTCCAACAAATTGGGAAACTCCGGCGGGTTATCGTCCAGATGATGAACCGCATAGGCATCGTCGGCAAAAATAGTAAAGTCAGCAGCGGCCGCTTTAAAGCTCACCAATCGATCCGCCACCGCTTGCGACACGCTGTCACCTGTCGGGTTGCTGTAGGTTGGCACAAAATAGATTCCTTTCACCGATGGATCATTGGCCGCAAGCTTTTCAATAGCGTCCATATCCGGCCCGTTATGATCAATGCCAACTGACAAAATTTCAAAACCAAGTGCTTTGGCCAGCGTGAAGTGACGATCGTAGCCCGGCACTGTAACGATCAGTTTTGGCGATTGCCCGACCCAGGGTGCGTCGCTGTTTATTACGCCGCGTAGCAGCGCCCACGAGAGAATTCGCGCCATGAAATCCAGGCTAGAATTATTACCTATTATAATTTCGTCTTTGTCGACTCTGAGTTGCTGACAAAACACCTCTCGCGCTTCTTTCAGACCCAGCACGCCACCCGGATAATTGCGAATATCGACATTATTGTCAGTTTGGTAGTTCGACTCATCTACCGCTGAGAGGATTGGCAGGCTTAAGTCAAAATTAGCATCGGCCGGCTGGCCGCGCTCCATATTCAAAGACAGGCCCTGAAGTTTGAATTGTTCGAATTGTTCGCGCAGTGCTGCTAGGTTGCTCATTGGGGGCTATGTTGTATGTTAAACGGTGGAACCGCCTAATATAACAGCATTGCACGCCCACCACGTATCAATCGAGCATTCGGATTAAATAGTCGTGAAAGTGACTGACGCAACCTTCCAGGGATTCCGGTGCTAACGCCCCGCCCTGATAAAATGACGAGCGCAGGCCTTTTTGCAAGCCTTGCAATACCTCGTGGTCTTCATGATTGATCTGCTGCCATTTTTCAATGCGCTGTTGCTTGTGCTCTTCAGACAGATTGTCTTCCCATACGCAGATGCCCCACTTTACCTGTACCTGGCTGACACCCACCGGCTGCAACGATAAATACACCAGTGTATCCGGCGACAAAGACGCCACCATTGCCGGATATACGCAAAACAATCGCGATTGTCTTGTCTCCACTTCTGTTAACGTGGGTGCAAAGTGCTCCCGCGCCGGGGCAGCTTTGGCATAGTTGGCAATATAACTTGTGTAGGCGTCACCTTGAGACAAGCTATCGCAGAGGTTGGTGGGTGTTAACGGCCGCAGTGACTGCGGATGCACCACCGACAGATGATATCCGTCCATAAAATTCTCGGCCAGCGATTTCCAGTTGCACTCCCACACCTCACTGAAATTAGCAATGTGGTGCATAGATGCCATTTGATAATTTGCGGTGACCTCTTCAAGCCCTTGCAGTGACTCCTGCAGCGGTGCGACATTATTGCTAAACGTTGCAAAGATAAATCCGCCCCATTGTTCAGAACGAATCACCGGCAGTCCGCAATGTTTTAAATCGGCCTTTTTTTTCATTAACGGCGCACTTTTCAAAGCGCCATTAAGATCATAGGTCCATGCATGGTACGGACACACAAAACGTTTCGCGTTACCGGCTCCCTGTGCGACCGGCATTGCCCGGTGGCGACAAACATTCGCATAGACCGAAACCGAATCCGGGTCACTACGCACCACCAGCAAAGGCTCGTTTAATAACTGGTAGGTAAAGTAGTCTCCAACTTCAGGAATTTCATCGACTCGCCCGAGACACAACCAGCCTCGACGAAACACCCGATCTATTTCCAGTGTGAGCAAATCAGTATCGGTATAACACAAAGAAGGCAACGATTGATTTTTACCGAAGCACTGCGCGCTCACGGCTTTAAGGGTGTGGTGCAAGTGATGATTCATCGCTGATTCACTCGGGTGGTTGCATACCAATGTAGCCAGGCTGTGATGCGATGGTTTTCAGCCATCGTCGAATACCAGGGTACCCGGCAAGATCGAGATCAGCTTCGTGAGCTACATGGGTATAGGCATATAAACTGACATCGGCTAGTGAGTATTGATCAGCCACCAGATACTGATGATCAGCCAGACGCCTCTCCATGACATCCAGCGCGCGGTAACTGCCCGCTTCCTTGAGGTTGAATTCTTCTTTGCGATCATCCGGCAGACCGATAAATTTTTTGATGTACCGTCGCACAGCAATTGTCGGTTCATGGCTGTATTGCTCAAAAAACTGCCATTCAAGCACTCTGGTGTGCAGCAGCGGGTCTACAGGCAAAAGTTCTGAACCGCGGGCAAAGTAGTGAAGGATGGCGTTGGACTGTGTCAGCACTGTGCCGTCGTCGAGAACAACAACAGGAATCTGGCCGGCCGGATTCATCGCCAGAAATTCTGCGGTTCTGGTGTCGCCGCGAGTAACCAGCACTTCTTTCCACTCATGAGCAATACCCAATTGCGAAAGCAGCAACGCGATCTTGTAACAGTTGCCGGAGAGTATGTCCCCGTAGACCACTGGCATAAAGCCACTCCTGGAGTTGTTCCGGGCTGCAGACATCCTGAGATACCAACAGCCAGTCAACTGCATGATATTGACGGAAGGTCAGCCAGCACAAACCCGAGTCATACAATAAACGCCGCAGAGTATTGTATTAGCGCCAGTGAACCGGACTCACCGGAACATTGTGCCTTAAACACTGAAAATTGATGACCAGCTGATACGCGGCACCAGGCTTATTTCTACACCCAACAACCGAAATTATCCGAAGATATTATTCATCCAGCACTGTAACTGTTGCGCGGCTGCTTTTTATTTTCCAGCTCACCCCGCCAAACACATTGAAGTTACTTTCTCTTTCAAACAGCGGACTGTTGCGATTTTTAGCACCATAATGCAGCGCTGTGCCTAAACTGATGTAAGCATCCCAACGATCATTTATTTCACGGCTTAACCCCAGTCGCAAGCCTGCCCCCAAAAAGCCCGCACCGGCATCAAATGCCGGACGCTGCGGTAACACAAAAGCATCATCCACCTGGTAGAAATAATCCAGGAGTTTTTCGGTGGCCCAGGCACCACTCAAAGACACAGACAGCGACGCCTTGCCATCAGCCAGACCGGTATGTCGATAGCGCAACTGGGTACCGAGCACGGCGCCTCTCGAATTCACTGATTCAAAGTCAGTCGATATCGCGGCTCGCAGTGCCGTTGACCAACTCATTTTACGACTCTGTCCGGCTGCGAGTTGCTGATCAAAAATCCGGTAATCGATCTTGGGACCAAGCTCCAGCAGATAATCGATATTGGGCATCCCCTCACGCAACGGCGCATCTTCCGAATTGGCATTCAGTGATGCCGCAATCGAAATATCAATAGTGATCCGCTGATTTTCCAGCGCAATCAGTTTCGCACCCCCGTCCTGTAACCTGACTTTGTCGCCACGATATACAAACCACGGCACCAGAAACTGCCGCTCACTGCTGGAAGCCGAAGCCGGGTAAGCGGGAACGCGCAAGGCGGCGGCGGCCAGTCCAAACTCCCAGCGGGGAAGCTGTTCCCCTGTCACAGCCACCGTATCTGCCGTTGTCTGAGCCTGTTTGGCAGCGCCATCTTCCCCGGCCATCACCTGACCATATAAGCCGAACAAACACACTGCACTTACGCAAAGCTGCCAGGAAAACTTTTTCAAAAGAACCTCTATCCGCCGGTTGAGTCACCGGTCGCACTTGGCGAAAAAATCCCGGTTGCCCTGTTTCATCATTTTTCAGTGGATTCTATCAGAACCCGGTCAGTTGCTCGCCACCATGACTCGCTTTAATACGGACTATCAAAACCCGAGGATGTTCAATAATGAAAAACCATCTGGCCTCTGCAGCAACACTGTGCCTGCTGATCACCTGTTTTTTTGCACACCACACCGCAATCGCACAATCATTTAACAGTGATGAAATATCAAGTGGCACTCTGTACTTCGATAACGGTAATGCAGTCGCACCGTTATTCAGCACCGATGTTGATATGCATATCTCGGGAATGCTGTCTCGCACCAGGCTTACACAAAAATTCGAAAACACCACCAGCCAGTGGCAGGAAGGAATCTACGTATTTCCATTGCCAGACAATGCCAGTGTTGACGAACTGGAAATGAGGGTTGCTAACCGTATTATCAAAGGCGTGATAAAACCTCGCGAAGAAGCAGCCCAACAGTACCAACAAGCCAAAAACGAGGGTAAGCGCGCAAGCTTGATCGAACAACAACGCCGCAATCTGTTTACCACCCATGTTGCCAACATCGCACCAGGTGAATCAGTGGAGATCACCATCGGTTTCCAAATGGCTGTTCACTACGATGAAGGTATTTTCAGCACACACTTTCCACTCACAATGACGCCGCGCTACATTCCAGGCCAACAGCTACATACCACTGCCTCTTCAGAAGAACCACTGATAACCACTTCAAACGGCTGGGCAGATGCGCACGCCATTACCCCGCCGATGGTCGCAACGGCTGCCGCGGCACGCACCACCTTGAATATCGTGATAGAAGCCGGTATTCCCCTGCAGTCGATCACCAGCGAAACGCAT
>CALLLY010000444.1 GCA_938008205.1 uncultured Granulosicoccaceae bacterium | reverse complement strand
CAACGCCAGGTCTTGCAGGTCGGCTTCGAGCGATACTCCGCTCACGCAGTTTGTCAGTTTCTTTACTGCCTTTGTCAGCGGCAGGCTTTCGATTTTCAGCGACGCACGCCAGTAAGCGGTAAATACCTTGTAAGGTTGATTGCCCGTGCGTTGAACCTGCCAGGGTTCATGACAGACATTCCCTGCGAAAGACTTAACAGTTAAACCGGTTTTACCAAGTTGTTCCTTTAGTACGCTATCGCTTTCGATAGCAGCCGGTTCGTAGCGCCGGTTCCACACCACAGTGTCGGCCCCCGTTTCAAGAATGATCTTCGTAAGTACTTCGAGCGATTTTCCAGTGAACAAACACAGGTGACCTCCGGCGTCATCAATTGACTCAGCAAACGCTTTCAAAGAGTGATGAAGCCACCACTTTGAAGCGCCACCCAACTGCCATGGATCGTGGTTGTCATAAATATAGGCAAGTACGACAGGTTGCTTTTGTGTTGTTGCGAATTGCAACGCCGGATTGTCTGCCAGACGTAGATCGCGACGCAGCCATACGACTACTGGGGCTTTGTTTGTTTGCACAGGAAGGGATCGAGAACGGGTCGACAAATTGTACTGATTCCCCGGGGCTGTGTCACGAATACCGATTTGGAGTGATGGTTAGCAAAAACAGTGATGAACGGGCAGGCATCCACAAATCGCATCATTCGATTCTTGAGAGTAATCGATTGGGTATATGGGTTGCATCCGTCGTTACCCGAAAATCATCGACTTGAAATGCGAAGTTATCAAATGAGGGTATCCATGAAAAAGCTGCTAAGTGCTGCCATTGTTGGCGTTGGCTTGACACTCTTTACCAGCGTACAGGCACAAGCGCCTGTTCAGGGAACGATGGAAGCGTATGTCGTAGAGATGAAGGATGACAAGGAGGTGTTGAAAGCTGCCAGCGATGTAGAACCGAATCAACTTGTTGAGTATCACCTGACTTATGTGAATACCAGCAAAGGAGGAATTAATGGATTAACTGTTGTGGGGCCGGTGCCAGATGGAACTGCCTACGTTTCCGATACGGCTGTTGCAGATGTTGATGCCAATCTTAAGGTCAGTATTGACGGTGGAGTTACTTTTGAGAAAGAGCCGGTCACCAGAGAGGTTGTAAAGGAGAACGGTGAAGTTTTCGAACAGGTTATTCCTGCAGAGCAATACACGCATATTCAGTGGCAGGCGACCGGCGAGCTTGCAGGGCAGGGTGGTAAACAGTTTTACCGTTATCGGGTGCGGGTTAAGTAAAAAATTCCTAAATCGAGTGCGTTCACGACGCTCGATCAGCTGTATCAAAAAATAATAAATGAATGTTGTGGAAAGATATCTGGTGTATGGGAATGACACCGGGTGAGAACAAGCAAACAGGTAAAACCAAGAGACCCTAAAATGATAAGCAATTCTAATACGCGGAGCTGGCGCAAGTTGCCGGTTGCGTTTGCGGTTGCCGCTTCGGTATCTGCAGCGGGAGTGTACGCTGCGACACCGGCCGGCAAGCCGATCAAAAACCTTGCAACAGTAACGTATGAAGATGCGGCCGGAAATGTTTATACCGCACAGTCTAACGAAGCAGTAGTAACTGTTGCACAGGTTTATTCCGCAACATTAAGTCAGGATGTCAGCGTAACCGGAGCACCTGGCCAGCCGGTGTATCTGCCATTTGTGTTACAAAACACAGGTAATGGGCCGGATACATTTGAGCTCAGCGCCATTGATGGTATCACCGGCGGTGATCTGATAGATGCCGGCTCTATAAAGATATATGAAGACGTCAATGGAGATGGTGAGGCGAGTTCCGGTGAGCCGGAGATCAGTTCGATCTCTCTGACCGCCACGTCACCCGGTAATATTAAAAGTATTGTTGTTGAGGTGCTGGTGCCATCGACCGCGCAGGCCGGCGATACGCTCGGTGTGACACTAACAGCGCAAGCTCAGGAAGGTACTGGAGCTGCAGTGGTTGGAAGTGTTACTGATGCGACCGCAGGAAAAGGTCTGGACGGGTTAGATGGTACTAATGAGTCCATGATCACTGTTACCGGTAATGCTGTGATCGTAGCGACCAAGAAAGAAACGCACAACGCTTCGGCATCAGAGATTACCTACGAAATAAAAGTCAGAAACAACGGTAATGCACCTGCGCAGGATGTGATCATCAATGATGCGTTTCCTGCCAACACCACCTACGTAGCTGGAAGCGCTTCCGTCGCTGGTTTGCTGGTCTCAAATGGTGACACGCTGCCGGCAATCGTCACACTTGATGAAGTAGCGGATGACGTTGACTACAATGGCGACGGCGATAAGCTTGACACTGGTTTGTCCGGGCTGTCAGCCACCGATGCAATTCTTAGTGGGTCTGAAATTTCTATTACCTACAAAGTCAGCTACGATCCAAACGCTGTAACCGGCGGAACTGTGATTGCAAACACTGCTTATGTTTTCCCTGATGTGGATGGTGATGGCGTCACTGATGATCCCGAGTCCACCAACATGGTTTACACCACGATTGCCAATCAGTACGGGGTGACCGTAGCTGATACTGGTGAGGACACTGGCGGCGATCAAATAAACGATGGTCAGGACGATGACGGATCCAACAAGATTCAACTGGTTGACGCAGTCGCTGCCGGTGCCAGTGTGTCGTTTAAAAACGTAATCACAAACACCGGTAACATCGATGATGTCATCGAGCTATCCATTTCCAACGCCACAGTGCTTCCATTTCCAGCTTCTACGGTATTTACTTTTTGGGATGATACCGGTCTGGTGCAGCTTACTGATAGTAATGGTTTGCTGGGTGTCGATGCCGGTTTGGTTGGCGCTGGTGAATCAGTCACCATCACTGTGAAGGCTAGCCTGCCTGCATCGGTAAGCGGTACTGCAGGTTATGAAGCATTCCTGGTTGCCACATCGTCTGCCGATCCCGACGCGACGGATTCGATGACCGAGCGACTGGAGTCTATTGTTACTCCGACGGTTGATATTCACAATGCTGCCGGTGGAGCACTCGATAGTGATGAAAACCCGCTTGGCGCGCCTGATTATGCGGCAGTTAACACGGTTGTTGCGGACGCAGGTGATACTTTTGAAATTCCACTTTGGATAGACAACGATGGCGACGGGGCGAGCTCGTATCAGCTGGGTGTTGGCTCCAGTTATGATGAAGTTACCAATACACTTGGTTCGCTGCCAGCGGGCTGGGTGGTTAAGTACTTTCTGGCTGATGCTGCCGGAGAGCCAACTGGAAGTGCTATCACCAGCACACCGGTAATACCTGGTCGTACAGCGGACTTCGCAGTGATCGCTGTTGTCACTGTGCCTTCCGATAAAACACAGGCGTTGTTTGACTACATTAGTGATAATGATGTTGATGCCGCAAACGAAACATTGGACGGAAACAGCGATGGAGATGGGGATTACCCACTGTTCTTCGAAGTGACTTCCACAGCAACCGGTGCTACAGATGTGACGTTAGAGGCTGTTGATGTTAACGAGGTGTATGCAGTGGTTCTGACACCATCGGGCAGTGATCAGATAGAAGCCGGTGGTACCTCTGTCTATCCTCACACGTTGGCAAATAACGGTAATGGTGATGCTGAGCTGGAACTCTCTGCCAGTAACAGCCAGCCAGGCTGGACCAATACTGTGATGATTGATACGGATGGTGACGGTTTGCCGGATACCGAGTTCGGTAATCTCACGCCGGGTAACATCGCCGTACAGCAACCTGATGGCACCACCGAGATTATTGTGGTGACAGATAACGGTGGTATTCCTGTGGTCACAATACCACCGGGTGTTGTCGTGCCATTAACTGCCACGGTATTTGCACCAACATCAGCTGCGGAAGGTGAAGTTGATACGCTGACGATTTCTGCGACTGACTTATCGTCCGGTTCCACAGCGACAGCGCAGGATCAATCTCAGGTAGTTGCGGGGCAGGTGCGTATCACCAAAACAGTCGCCGTCGATACAGATTGTGACGGTGCTGCAGATACTGCCTTTGCTGAAACTCAGACTGCCAAAGTCGAACCCGGCCAGTGCGTTATCTGGCAGGTGGTGGCAGAAAATCAGGGTACTGCTGATGCATTTAAGGTCACAGTGTCTGACGCAGTGCCGGCATTCACGACCTTTCTCGCAGATAGTCTTCAATATTGTGTAAACACAGCGTGTACTCCGGCAGCAATGACGGATGATGCAGCGGATGATGCTGCAGAGCATGTTGCAGGGAATGTGAGCTTTTACATTGGTGCGGGTGCAGACCCAACCACCGCTACCGGTGGCACTCTTGTATCAGGTGATCAGGCAACAGTTAGATTCGGTGTAACTGTCGACTAGCAAGTTGTAACGAAGAGCTGGTGCCGGGTTTTCCGGCACCAGCAATCTGCCGAAAGGCATATTCAATGATCCCTGATAATGCAAGTTTGGAAGTCCACGAAAATATACAGCTGGTGCCTGCTGACCTGCTTGCTGGCTTTTACCGCTGCGCTGGCGTCAGCGGCCACAGCACCCGGTACCACGATTTTCAATCGTGCATTACTGACCTATGAAGATTCTGTTTCTGGTGAAATAATCGAGGTCACCAGTAATGTCACCACGATATCGGTGGCCGAATACTTTAGTTTTATACTCTTAACAGAACATCAGACAACAGTAGAAGCGGGTGCAACGCTGTCGTTTCCACATCAGTTAAGTAATGTGGGGAATAGTGCTGACACTTACAACGTTACTACTTCAGGTAGCGACTCTGGAGAGAGTTATGAAGTAATCGCAATTCGTGTTGATGTCAACGGCAACGGGGTAGCTGATCCGGATGAGCCGTTGCTAACGGATGAAATAACCCTCGGCCCTGATGAAAGTATTGATATTGTCGTGTCCGTGGCGGTGCCACGGGCAGCGACTCCCGGTTCAACGCATTCCTTCACAGTAAGAGTCGAGAGTCAGCATGGTGATGAAACAGAAGTCACCAACAGTCTGACTGTAGACGGCGGTGCGGCATTCGAAATTATCAAACATGCGGGGCCTGCCTGCCATGTAGCGTTATTTCCGGGTGACTCAGTCACGCACGATGTTGAAATTATTAACCAGGGCAGCTCTACGGTTACCGGGCATTTACTGTTGCTGGATGGTGAAAAGGTATCCGGCGTAGTTGTCAGGCAGGATATTCCCGCTGTAATGGTGTTTGATCGCTTCCAGTCGCAGCAGTACGACAGTGGTGCTGTGCCGGTAATTCGTCTGGTCGGGGTTGCAGATAACTCGTGGATAACAGTTGATGATTGGGACGGCCGGTCGGCTGTGGCGAGCGCGGGTTTGTTCTACGCTACCGGGTTATTCGGTCCGCAGTCGCAGGAATCGTTTACCCTGCTTACTACCGTCGCAGAACTTGATAGCGACATTCCGCTGGTTGCCAGTTCGGTTCGAGTCGATGTTGCCGGCAACCTCAGTAGTGATTTCGAAAGTAACAGTACCTGCCATACCTATTCAGTTCCCGCTGCAGCACAACAGGCTGAATTAAGCTTTATTGAACCCTCTCCGGCAGTTCGCAATCGTGGTGGTATAGCGGACTTTAATTCAAATACGGATTTTGTCCCGGCAGTACGATATGCGCTCGCAAGCGAAGCAGGTACCGGTTACAACACAGTCCGTGATGGCTTTTACCTTGAGTTGTCGCTGCCAGCTATTCTCGATCGTTCCAGTAACATTCAATACGACAGCGATGGTAAGCGTTACATCGAAACTCTGGTTGAATCATCGCTGACAGGTGATCAGGTAACCGTGCTAATGCTCGAGACAGAGACACCTGGTAAATTTCGCAGTGTCGCACCGGTGATGTTGTCCAATCAGTTCCGTTCTGACGGAAGCTACTGTCCGTCTCGACCTGAAGTGGGCACCATACTGGAGCCGTTGTTTAACGATCCCGGTGTCAGCTGTGTTCTTGCCAGTGGCAGTGATGACGAGCTACTTGCCAGTTACCTCGATAACGGATTGGGTTTTGCGATTGCCGAAGCTGCACTGGTGAATCCACAGGCGGTAGTGTTCAATGCTCAAACTGGCTTGCCAGTTGCCGGAGCCAGGATAACGGTTCGATTGGCTGCTACGGACGAACCAGTGATTGACAGTCTGTCCGGGCTTCCCTACGAGGTAATCACGGGTATCGATGGATTGTATGTGATGCCGCGCCTAGAGCCATTCAATCGATACTATGTTCACGTAGAACCGCCGCAGACCCATATATTTCCCAGTGTCGTTCCTGCTGTAGATCTTCCGCTGTTCAATGTCACCAGCGCTTCCTATGGATCTGACGGGATGATCGGTGGTAGCGGAGATGGTAGCTTTTTAGTGGAAGCGGCACTGTTCGGCCAGCCGCCGGATATACCGCTGGATTCAAATGTAGTCGATGCATTATTGGTGGTAGAGAAACAAGCGCTGGTTTCGCAGGTTGACGTTGGTCAAACTGTCTCTTACTCGCTAATAGTTAAAAACAGGGACGATCGTGCGTTGGCTTCGGTAGTAGTTAACGACCGCCCGCCGTACGGTTATCGTTATGTACCTTTATCAACAGTACTCGCAGGAACAGTCGCATCTGACCCGGTGATTGGCGACAACGGCGAGTTGTCGTTTGAGATTGGAACACTGGACGCCGGCCAGACCGTGAGCCTGAATTACGCGTTGCGAACCACAGCGGCTGCCGTAGACAGCAATGGTATAAATGAGGCTGCTGCGACGGCAGTGACTGCGGACAATGCGCAGGTAGAATCTCCCGTCTCGCGAGCTAAAGTGGAACTGACACGTCAGGGAGTGTTGTCTGATCGTGCCGCTTTGTTTGGCAAAATCTATATCGATCAGAACTGCGATGGCATTCAGAACCATAGAGAATGGCCCGTTGGTGGCGTTCGGGTTTATTTGCAGGATGGGACGTTTTCCATAACGGATGCCGACGGCCTGTTCAGTTTGTATGGTTTGAAACCGGGCAGCCATGTATTGAAAGTTGATCGTTATACATTGCCCGCTGGTCTGCAACTCAAGCCTCTGGATTCCCGTCAGGCTGTTGATGCGGATAGTCGATTTATCGATCTTGTTGCCGGAGACTTTCAGCGTGCAGATTTCGCAGCGACCTGTCCGGTGGAAGATGTTGATCAGTTATTTGCCGAAATTAAAGCCAGGAATGAATCGATTAATGGCAGCTGGTTGCTCAAAGAAGTAGAGCAATATAGAGCAGGCGAAGAACTTCCCGAAGCAGACCCTCGAAATCGCGTTCAGTCACTTGATGGTGATCTTTCAAGTGGTGTTTTACAGGGTCCGGTGTATGAGGAAGATGGCTCGGTCAGTGATAGTGTGGCTCCTGCAGTGATACAAAAAATAATGGCCTCGCAGCAAGCCCCTGTAGAAACCTTGCCTGATCCTAAAAAACTGGTAGCGGAAATAACTCAACAGCAGGCGAAGCAGGGAACCTGGATATGGCCAAAAGATGATTTGAGTGTACGCGGGCGTTTTATGGCGGTGGTCCGAGACGGCATAGAACCCACCTTGTATGTCAACAATAAACCGGTTCCTGTCAGTCAGATCGGTGAAAGGCTGGTTAACCGACGAGAAAAGGCGCAGATCATCGCCTGGTACGGTGTGGAACTCGACTCTGGCGAGAATACCGTTGAGGTGAAGGGAATCGGACCGTTCGGGAATGAGAGAGTTTTA
The DNA here is from genome assembly GCA_938008205.1 of uncultured Granulosicoccaceae bacterium. Lineage (GTDB taxonomy): Bacteria > Pseudomonadota > Gammaproteobacteria > Granulosicoccales > Granulosicoccaceae. The sequence goes on along the minus strand of CALLLY010000444.1, from coordinate 1,712 downwards.
GCGAGTGGTGTTTTTAAGAAGCCCTCGTCCGGTGCAAGTATACGGTTAAGCACTCAGGCTCAAACCATTGCAGCGGATGGTGGGCGGTCGACCTTGCCGGTAGATATTGAAGTGCTGGATGAGCATGGATATCCGGCGCTCGGAGTTTACTTTGTCACTCTCGAAAGCAGTGACGGTGCCTGGCTGGAAGAAGACATTCAGGACTCTGAGCCAGGTCGGCAGGTCAGGGTAAACAACGGTAAGCGTACAGTACATTATACAAGCTCCGGACAAACCGGCGAGGTGCTGCTGCGAGTAAGTACCGGTAAGTTTTCTGACGAGCAGACCATCCAGCAAATAACCGAGATCAGACCGCTGATTGCAAGCGGGTTACTTGAAGCTGGTGTCACACTTTCGAATCGAAGTTTAGGATCGTTTGCACCAACCGAACCACTGCCACCATTTGCAGGTAAATCTGACTACTATGCCCGTGCGGCTCTTTTTGCCAAAGGACGTGTAAAAGACAAATTTAATCTGACACTAAGCTACGACTCTGAAAAAAGTAGTGAAGAACAACTGCTTCGGGATATTAACCCGAGTCAGCACTATCCGGTTCATGGTGATGCGTCGGTGCGAGGCTTTGATGCGCAGAGTCGAAGCAAACTTTATATAAAAATAGAAGAAGACAAAAATAGTCTGATGTGGGGGGACTTTCTTACTGATCCGGGAACAGACAACGAAGATCTGGCGCGGTCGCGACGCACGCTAACCGGATTTAACAGCGTGATTGATCATGATGTCGGGCGCTTTAGGTTCTTTGCTTCGCGTCAGGAAGACCGGCGCATCAGTGAAGAGGTTCCGGGTAACGGCAGTGCGATGCTTTACCGGCTTGAATCCTATCCGATTATTGCAAACAGCGAGGTGGTAGAACTTGTCACTCGCTCCAGAGAAAACTCCGGTTTGGTTATCGCGCGCACCCGTCTCAGTCGTTTCGGGGACTACACCATCGATCCGGTCTATGGATACGTAACCTTCTCAAACACCATACCGACACTGGATGATCAACAGAACCCGGTATTTGTTCAGTTTGCCTACGACGTTGAAGCGAATGGGGACAAGTACTGGGTTACCGGCCTGCGATTTGACCGGCACGTGAATGAAAACCTTCAGCTTGGGATCAGTCATACCAGTGACGATCATAGTCAGGACGGTGTCGATCGCAGCGGTATCTATGCAACGTATAAAACAGGACACGCAACACGCGTCAGCGCGAGTGTGGCGCGCAGTGATTCAGTGACCGGCGTGCAGGGCACAGCAAGTCGTGTTTCGGTGGATCATCGATGGTCGCCGGATTCCCGCACCACATTTACCTATGCAAGAGCTGATGCAGAGTTCTCGAATAGTGGTGCATCCGTGGCGTCCGGCAGAATGGAGGCGCGTATCAGCCATAAACAAACCTTGCGCAAACAGACATCACTGGTGGTTGATGCACTGAAAAGTGACTCTCTGGTAACCGGCGAAAGCCGCCAGACTATTGGAGCGCAGATTGAAGGTCGAATGCGTCAGTGGCTGGTGCGCGCCGGACTACGGCAGGTAACGCAGGAAGAATTCTCTCGCAGTGAAGACTTTGTTACTGCGGTATTGGGTGTCAACAGGCAAATTACCATTGGTGACAAATCCGGTCAGTTCAATGCCGAAGTTGAGCAGGATACGGGCAGGGCAAGTCGTCGCAG
>CALLLY010000443.1 GCA_938008205.1 uncultured Granulosicoccaceae bacterium | reverse complement strand
CAGAAAATCACGTCGGGTATGCATGGTGAGTCTCTGCAGATTTCTTTATTGTCTTACAGCAGGTGTCTCAACCGACAACCCTTGTCCACGCCATGTGGTGTAAACCTCTAATGCCATAAGATCATCAGAGAAGGCAGCCGGGTATTCAGCGCGGGTGTCACGGATACAGCCGCGAAAGCGGTTGTGCAGCGAGATAAGATTGCCCTGCTTAAGACGGTAGGTTGGAAAGCCATTCACGTTGCCCTGACTTAAGTGATCAGCGCGAATATATTTACCGTTATTCTTTTCATGGCAGCTGGCGCAAGACAAATTCAATTGCCCGGTGCGCTTGTAGTACATTTCCTTGCCACGCTCCCACCACGCCTGCATGTCACCCTCTTCAAGGTTGACTTTGACGGGTTCACCGAGAGACTGATGCTTGATATAAGCGGTTAATGGCTTCTGGCCGCTTTTATCAAACTTGTATGCTTCGGCTCCCATGTTGTTCACGCGGCATGCATTGATTTGCAATTCAATGTTAATAGGCTTGCCACTGGCCTCATGCCATTTGGGATAAATAGCACCTAACCCGGCCATAGAATCAGCGGCATCCTGATGGCACGACGCACAGGACTTGCCTTCAGATCCTTCAACAGTGTTCCAGATTTCCTCACCCTGCTCGATACCGAGCATACCCGGATTTTCGAAGGTGTCAGCTTCCAGCGCGCGAGTTGACTCGGTGCGGTAATGCCAGCCCGATATTACCTCAGGCAGCGGATGACCGTCTGATGATGGTGCCCTGGTGGTCATTTCCAGCTCACCATCGATAACCAGTTTTTCGTCAACCGGTGCCGCCACCAGTGAAGCTGTCATTGCTGCGCCGAGCGCAATTATCGCGATACGAGAGTAGTTCAACTGTCGTTCTCCTCTATGAACCTATACTTACAGCCAAGTTGACGGCGTAACAACACCGCGTCTGGTAGCCTGAAATTAAGAAAGAGCCACTTCCTTTTCGGCTTCGATCACATTGCCGTCATCGTCCACCCACGTGAATTTAAAGGTTCCGGCCTCTTCAACCTTCGCTTTAAATTCAAAATAGGGGTTAGCAGCCACGGCCGGATCGATGTCGCAAGAGAACACACTTGCCCCGTTAAACTCGCAGGAAAATTTATTGATGATCTTGCGTGGTATAACTTTGCCTTCTTTATCTTTTCGCTGACCAGACTCCATTTTGTGACTGACCAGAGTCTTGATGGTGATCACATCACCTGCAGCAACTTTCTTCGGTATTTTGATTCTTGGTTTTGCCATGTTTGTCTCCGGGCTTAGCCGCCGCAGCCTCCAATAGTCACCTTAACGTTGTTGCTTACCTTGTAAAAATCACCGTTGCTCATCTTAGCTACAGCAACAACGTTTTGTGTTTTTGCAAGACGCATTCTTGTTGAAGCTTTTGCTTCACCACTCATTGCAGAGAAGTGGAAAGTCGCAACATCCGGCAATGGATTTCCCTCGGCCAGAATCATCACAGACTGTACGTGGTCATCTTCAGTCATCGGGCTTTCAACCAGCACCGACACAGGAACACTGTTACCGTTCTCTGCGATTTCAGGCGTTGTTAAAGTCAAAGGACCTTCACCGGGTTCTGCACCACCGGTAAATTCACTGAGGGCCTTGTTGAGGTCTTCGAGTGTTGCGAACGCCTGACTACTGCCGAGAAATGCAGCAGCTGTAGCGCCCGCACTGGCTGTTAAAAAAGTTCGTCGGGAAAGATTCATTTAAATCTCCAACACTATTTGAGGGTTGAAAGGTAGGCCACCAGGTCTTCCACCTGTTGCGCTGTTAGTATGGTTTTGCCGATAAGATCTTTGCGAACATCTTCTCCAACGTCCAGCGAGTAGAAACCGGGCATCACAGTTTCATCAGAGAAAACTGCTTTGGCGTTAACGACGATGGTTCGCAGCACTTCAGGTTTCCAGCGAGTGCCCGCTCCGTCGAGAGAGGGTCCTACTTCACCATGAAACAACTGGTCTGACATGTCACTGTTCGCGTGACAGGCGAGACAATTGCCCAGCTTGCGATTGGCGAAGACATTTTTGCCTTCTTCCACATTACCCGGAGCTCCGGTCAGCGGTGCGCTAATCGCAAGGTTCTCTATTTTGACGTCTTGCGGAGCAGTCATGTCTGCACTGGCCACGGTACTGACGGCCAGGCCAGTCATGCCCAGAGCGATTACAGCGGTCGAAACAATCTTTCGCATCACGATTAAGTTCTCCTCGATCTCACGCAGTAACCTTAGCGTTCGACCATCACTTAATCAATATAAATATTCATATATATCCGGTTTCTATCCGCAGCCAGGTATTTTCTAAAAAGGCACTATTCCTTTTGGAATAGAAAGAAATATAAATCCTTTCTTTAGAAATAGAATGCTCAGAGATGTCGTATACGGTTGGTACGGCCGCAACAGAACCAAGTCAATATTGCAGGGTGTCATAAGTGCAACACATCCACCAATCGTCTAAGGGTAGATGGTGGATGCATTAAGACACGACACTTTATACGACCAAGACACGTATGGCGCGTCTGTGTCGAACTGAGTACTGCTAACTTAATTTTGGCAGCAGCTGGTCTAGCGATTGTTTTGCATCGCCATAAAACATCCGGGTATTTTCTTTAAAAAACAAAGGATTCTCAATACCGGAATAGCCGGTACCCTGACCACGTTTGGAAACAATCACCTGCTTCGACTTCCACACTTCCAGCACCGGCATACCGGCAATCGGTGAATTGGGATCGTCTTGTGCAGCGGGGTTAACAATGTCATTTGATCCGATAACGATAACTACATCCGTTTCCGGCAGATCATCGTTAATTTCATCCATCTCTAACACGATGTCGTACGGCACCTTGGCCTCTGCCAGCAGCACGTTCATGTGTCCGGGCAATCGTCCGGCTACCGGATGAATACCAAACCTGACTGTTTTGCCTTTATCTCGCAATCTTCTGGTGAGCTCGGACACTGACTGCTGCGCCTGCGCTACTGCCATACCGTAACCTGGCACAATCACCACGCTGTCTGCATCGTCGAGTAACGCAGCAACACCATCGGCATCTATAGCAACCTGCTCTCCTTCAACTTCCATGGCGGCACCGGTAGTATTGCCAAACCCTCCAAGAATCACCGAGAGAAATTTCCGGTTCATTGCACGGCACATGATGTAAGAGAGAATTGCACCGGAAGACCCGACCAATGCGCCGGTTACGATAAGCAGGTCGTTACCCAATAGAAAACCGGTTGCCGCAGCCGCCCAGCCGGAATACGAATTAAGCATGGAAACCACCACTGGCATATCTGCCCCACCAATGGCGTATACCAGGTGTGCTCCCAGCACTAAAGCCAGGAGAGTCATAAGATACAGCGTCCAGCTACCTGCGTGCTGCATATACAAAAACAACAACACAATTGACACACCGGCCAGCGCGATATTAAGGAAGTGCCTACCAGGCAGAATCAACGCCTTGCCATCAATCTTTCCAGCCAGCTTGCCGTAGGCAACAATAGAACCGGTAAAAGTTATCGCACCGATAAACACACCAAGAAAAACTTCTATTTCATGAATAACTTTCTCGGCATTGCCTTCCAGTATAGGCGGATTAATATCCGAGTTTATGCCAATAAACACTGCAGCCAGCCCGACAAAAGAATGCAGCGCTGCGACCAGTTGAGGCATGCCAGTCATCTCAACACGGCGCGCTACTACGACGCCTATAACCACACCAATTGCCAGCATCGCCACCAACAACGCACCGATTTTGACACCAGGCCCGAATATCGTTGCCGCAACTGCGATAGCCATGCCGACAATACCAAACCACACCGCGCGCTTGGCGCTTTCCTGATTGGACAGCCCACCCAGTGAAAGTATGAACAGTACCGCCGCCGCGATATATCCCGCAGTTTGCAACTCGTTAGTTAACATTGGGGTATCCTCAGGACTTTTGAAACATTTGCAACATACGACGGGTAACCATAAACCCCCCGACAATGTTTATGGTGGC
>CALLLY010000442.1 GCA_938008205.1 uncultured Granulosicoccaceae bacterium | reverse complement strand
GTAAGTGCAGACGGGCCGTTATGCATGCCACTGATGTTGACCGTGATGTTTTTTTCGCTTAAATCGGATTTAAAGGTCACCACATCTCCATTGCCGATCTTGATCCCGCGCAACTGTCCCAGAGTCACATAATCAAATACGCTTTCTCCACCACGAATAGTACTGATCGCCGCATGAGTCACCCCGGGGCCAGGTGACGCCAGCGCAATAATGCTTTCTGCGCTCAAACCATTATCTGAGAATTCGTACCGGTAAGGCTTGGCAACTTCCCCCTGTACATAGACTGTATTCATCAAGGGCTTTATCACAATTGCATCGCCATCCTTGAAAACGATATCAGCGATCTCACCACTTTGAATAAACTGATAAAGATCGACCTTCGCGATCACTTTCTTCTGACGAATGATCTCAATGTTTCTGAAGCTCCCGCTTCTATCTTCAATACCACCGGCCCTGTCGATAAAATGCAGTACAGAACTGGTCGGCATACCCGAGTACTTGCCCGGCTTTTTTACAAAACCGGTCACATACACATTAGCCGTCTGCGCAGTGAGCAAGTTCGTGTATACCTCAACATCCCTTGTATATACGCGAGCAATGGCGTTTTTCACTATTCGATTGACTGACTTATTCGGTACGCCACCAAGCTTGACCGGTCCGACATCCGGAATAAAAATATTGCCCTGGGTATCAACAACCTGAACGGACTCAAAGGCTTTTGCACCCCAAATACGCACAGATATCCTGTCACCGGTAGTAACAATATAATCACCATTAAGTCCGCTGCTTTCCGACACACCAAAACCACCGGAAAAAAGGGAATGACCGAATGGCTTCAATGAATCTTTGATCTCATCAAGTTGATCATCAGATTTTGATTCAAGCAGGCTGCTGGATCGCTGCGTATCAACGGCAGCCACATCCACCGACGCGAGCTGTTGACCATAAGCGCGCCCGATCAGTGATACAGCAACCACAAAAAAGCACAGAATTTTACTGAAATACTGGGGTTTGTTAACTTGCAAAATCTATATGCTCCCGAACGGCGGCTCTGCACAAAGCGAAAATCGCATATAGCAGAAGGCTCATTAAAATGGCGCTCACCGCATCGATAAAACGACTGGGTTCTGTAGACGAGGTAGGTAGGTTTGGCTTAACAAACATTGCCAGATATTGTTTTTTCTGTTGCGAATCTGCTCTGGCTGACTCAAGCGCCAATAGTGCCGTAGCATAGCGCTGCCGTGCCAGTTCTTCCTCAACCAGCAGAGGCTTATAGTCCTCAAGCAATTGCCCCATTCCCTGCTCGCTCGGCGCAGTTAGTTTGGCTCGCTCCCGCTGCAGTTGAACTTGCAGCCCGTCTATTCGATTCCTAATGGCACGCATTTCAGCGGATGACTCTCTGAGATATGCACCCTTCTCAGCAAACAGAGCACGCGATTCTGCAAGCCTGGCCTCCAGCGTTCCGATCACGTTATAAATGGAGGTTGTTTCTGCGCCGGGATCAAACGAATCATTTTCATTGGCAAAACGAGACAATCGAGCACTGATGTTTTTTGCATTGTCGAGCGCGAGTTGCACCTCGTTGTTCGCCATTCCCAGGGTATCTTCAATAATTCTGTTAGATAAATTATTGATAAGCGCCTCACTCCTGGCAATCACTTCGCGATTAATGGCATGTGCCATTTCGGGAGTAAACGCTCGCACTGTGATTGAAATTATTTCTGTGGTCTCCTCATACACCACAGTAATCATATCCTGCATATACTGATGAAATTCCTCAACGCTGTTATCAGGGTTGAAGCGAGAAAAATAATCTATTTCAGTGCTGCTGTAGTGTTCGGAAAGCGCGAATTTTTCATCAAGATGGCGCATCATTTCCATCGATGCAATGTAGTCTGACACCACTACCACATCCTGACCGTTCGATCCTGAAAGAGGCAATAGACCTCCAAGTGAAAAACCCGCAGATGGCTGAGCACCACTGCGGATTACCACACTGGATGCAGACACATATCGATCCGAGGCAATGAATCCGAAGTAGACCGACGCCACCAGAACTGGTATCAGCGCAGCACTGAGTACTCTCAAGGCTATTGGATTCATGCAGCACGCCCTGCAAAAATTATTTTTCGATACATCAAAAATGCATCGTCAATGTTTTCATAGAAATGTAGTTTCCCTTCGAACAACACAGCAGCAACATCGCAGTTCTTTCGTATGGTTTGCTCATTGTGAGATACAAGAATTACCGACGAAGTCATTCGTCTTTCCTTGAACACCTGTCGAAATTTCTCTTTTAGTCGTGCATCACCGGTCTCAAGAGCTTCGTCAACCAGATAATATTCAAAATCAAGTGCATAGCTGACAGCCATAGCAAAACGCGAGCGCATCCCCGCAGAGTAGGTTTCCAGCGGTCTGTCAAAGTACTTGCCCAGTTCAGAGAATTCGATGGTGTTTTTCTCTACCTCATGGTAGTCCGCCCCGTAAATTCGGGCGACGAACCTAGCATTTTCCCTGCCTGTCAGGGTTTTTTGAAATCCACCTGAATATCCCATTGGCCACGACAACCGACTGGTTCGAATGACCCGACCCTTATCAGGTTTTTCTGCACCTCCGATAATTCGGATCAGTGTGCTCTTGCCCGCTCCGTTGGGGCCTAGTATCCCGACACTTTGGCGATAGGGAAAAGTAAAGGAGATGTTGTCCAGCACTTTTTGCTGTTTATCACCCAGACCATAAGATTTGGTAACACCCTGCAGAGAGATCATTCAATCACCAATTTCCGTCTACCTGCTTTGGCGATCAAAAAAGCTCAGCATCATTAACCCGAATGCGATTAACGCGACAGCAAAAAAAAATACATAAGTGAGATCGACATATCGACTTTCGAAACTCATAAACATCGCGGAGCGAATAGACTCAATACCATGCAACACTGGGTTATAGAGCGCAATTTCCCTGACCTTTGGAGGCAATATATCCGCCGTAAAAAACAAACCTGACGTAAAAAATAACGGACGTCCCAACAGAGCCTGGGACAATGATGAGACAAATTCATACCGGATTGTCAGTGCACCTATAACCAGACCCAGACCCAGACCCAGTGCCACCAGCAGGAAAAGAGTGATCAGCACCCTAAGTGGATCGTCGATAATAAACGTGTACCCCATCGCAAAGCATCCAGTTAACAGCAATATGAACACTGCGATTGAAACCAGCACATTAACGATTAATGAGGCAAATATAAGGTCGGTTTTGGAGACCTGCGGAAACATCAACAACGGGCTACTAACTTTTGTTTCATTGGCAATAGAGCCAAACAGATCCCTGAACATTAAAAACGGCGTTATCCCGGTCACAAAAAACAACGGGACTTCTATTCCGGCCTGACTGGTCCGACCAATCAACTGAAACATCAGAACAAATAGAGAAATAAAGAGACACGGCTCCAGTACCGCCCACATGAAACCGAGCCTGCGTCCGCCGAATCGACCTTTGATATCACGCAGAATCAGCGCATACAGTACCCTGCACTGAATAACGAATGCGCTGTCACGCTCAACCTGCCCGGTCAAAGTTGCCATAGTTTCCAGGCTTTCTTGCTGGCGGTAGAGCAGCCATTAACTTGCGGACTGGATTTCAAATAGCTCATAGTCTGTGCGCATGACGCTATTACTGATCAACGATATGGCTAACGGGAATTTCTCTCCACCCGTTAGCAGAATCTTTGCACCCCAGCTTCTTCCGAGGCGCAGATGCGTTAGATAAATGTTGCGAGAAGCGGCGGCAGCTACGGCCGTTGGCAGAAAAATATTCGCTAAGTACAGTGATTTGACTGGCCAGTCCGGTGACAGGATCTACAAAGGTTTCAACACCACCAATTCTCGCTGACGCTACCAACTGCATAAGTTCGTTGTTGTTGGTCTCAGCCAACACTGGCCGCGTGTTTGTATTACTGTAGTTAGCGGGCATGCGCGTGCAGCCGAATGCAGCAATGATCATCGAAAGCATTAACATCGGGCGTGCAGCAACCTTCATCAGTCGCTTCCAAAAATTTCAAGCACACCACAGATGCGCTGGTGCTCAGCGTTCCGCGACGATACAACGACCAACGCCCTGACTTTGTGCTCGCGCATCAAAATCTCCGCATCGACAATCAGATCGTCAGCTGATACACAAACCGGGCTCGGTGACATATATTCCTCTACCGTAGCTGACATAACAGCATTTTCAGCCAGCATTGCCCTGCGTAAATCACCGTCTGTAAATATGCCAACAACCTGCTGGTCTTTATGCACAATCACCAGCCCCAGTCTCGACGAAGTCATCGCCATAACTGCCGTGGATATACTGTCCTGAGGATCGCACAACGGTAAATCAGTTGAGCGCATCACATCCCGTACCCGGGAGTGCAAACTCTTGCCCAGCATTCCCCCTGGATGAAAGTGTGCGAAATCTGAAGGTTCAAAATTCTTCGCTTTCATTAATGACACCGCAATGGCATCACCCACCGCCATAGTCACCAGAGTTGATGTTGTCGGCGCGAGATTATGCGGACAAACCTCTCTCTCGACTGGCAACACCAGGGTTACATCAGCGGACTCCCCAATGCTGGTTCCTTCGCGCCCCACCAGACCGATAATCTTATTTCCGAAATATTTTATTGACGGCAGCAGTTTTACGACCTCTTCGGTACCACCAGAGTTGGATATCAGCATCACCACATCCTGAGGCGTAATCATCCCCAGATCTCCATGTATAGCTTCGGACGGGTGGATATAGAATGCCGGTGTGCCGGTGGATGCCAAAGTAGCGGCAATCTTTTGACCTACAATGCCGGACTTGCCAATCCCGATGACAATTACCCGACCACTGCAGGCAACGATAAGCTTGATCGCCTCATCAAAGGTGGCGCCTAATCCGCCTGCGATACTTGCGAGTGCGGCCGACTGGGATAATATAGATTCACGGGCAATATTCACCATAGAACTGTGGTCAGTTCGCACTGGTTTTTTATTGTTCCAAATGGATGTCACTTCAGCCAACTCTGTCCCCGTCACTCGTTTGTCAGATACTTTCCAGCCACTGGCGGGCTGGTTCAGATCAGGGGAGGCTGGAGCAATATTCAAGCCGAACAGCCGAGCTCAGGATCCGGTGGTCAGGGAATCCAGTCTTTGTTTAGCAGTGTGGCTGTCGAAAGAAAACATACCGGACTCTGCGGCCTTAAGCGCTCGTGCATAGTAGTCAATTGCATCGCGCTGCCTGGCAAGGTTATCGAGCACTACAGCGTAGTTATACAGATAATCCGCATTGTTACCCTCGTCCCGCAGTGCAGCACTGAATGCGGACTCTGCGTCTGCCCAACGAATATTTCGCGCAAAATAGTTTCCCAGTATCGCAAATAAATCTGCTGACCCGGTCTGCTGTTGAGCGTGTTGCTGCAACTCCAGTTCGGTAATCCCGCCTTTCGTTGAAGGCAGGTTAAGCAAACCTGAAAACGCTGCCGCATCCACCGGGTATAAAGACAGCAGGTGTCTATAGTGTGTTTCTGCCAGCGCGTAGTCTTCAAGCAGCCGGGCACTGGCTGCAATGCCCAGATTGGCATCGCGGTGGTACGGATCAAACTGCACCACCCGCTGGTAAAGCTCTAATGCCTGATCATAATTTCCCAGCTGGTATTGATTGTATGCCCTGACGACTATGTCATCGGTGTCAGATGAATCGACAGATGGTGCCGGCACATTCGATTCAACGGCCATTGTGACTACCGGCTCCACGGAATCCTGTTGCACTGGCTTTGTCAGCGGCCAGGTAACCTCAACCTCTCGTGGCTTTTGTTCTTCGCTCTTTGTGACTGCGCTCTTCGCGACTTCCCTCTTTGCAACTGCCCTGGGGACAGCTTTGGGGACAACCTGTGCTGCACGCTCGGTTGCACCCTGGCTGATGGTCGAATTTTGCGCCATCAGCTCGCGGATCAGTACTTCCTGTGATCTGACAGCCGCTTGCAGGTTTTGCAGTTCGTTTTTCAGAGCATCGATTTCTTTCGCACGCATTTCGTCCGACGAATCGCCAGTGACAACCGCTGCTTCACCGGTAGTTACGGGGAGCGTGGTTTTTGCATCGCTAACCTGCACCTCTTCAATGTCGGAAACCGCTTCAGCCACGACTGCATCGACAACCGCCTGACTAGCATCTTCCGCAGGCTGCTGCGATTGCTGCTTGCTGGAGGCAGAAGGTTGCAGTGGCACAGGCACAACAGTCTGGCTGCTGGCTGACGCAAGGATCGCTTCGTTGGCGGCCAAACGCGCATTGAGCGCTTCAGATTCTCTTTGCAGTTGCTGAAACTCTCGATCAAAGTAGGCATTATTTTGCGAAATGAGGGCATACAGGCTGGCGACCAATCCCAGCGCCGCCAGTGCAATGATTAAATAAAAGACCGGATCGAGACTGTGTATTCGAAACCGACTTCTCGCCGCCGGCGCGTCTTGCTGTGCCTGCGTCTGCGCTGCGTGTTCAAGGTCATGCGCAGGTGCGTTAGCAGATGATGCTTCATCGGAAGCCGCGACTGCTCCACGGGCTGTACGCGCAGCGCCATGGGCCGGCTGGCTGTTAAGCAAATCATCAATATCCACGAACGGAATTCGCGAATCAGCTGGTTTGTTACCGGTACTCATCAGTACTCATCTGGTCACTGCAAAACTGGCTGTCCCAACAAACCATCAAGGCTGCAATGCTCGTGAATCTGTCAACGGTGAATTTGTTAGAGGCATCAGCAATTGTTGCCGGTTGTGTGGCATGTATCGTCGCAACTGATCGCCATGGTGATCGAGTTGCGCATCGCGTATGACAGTGGGTCTGAGAAATACAAGCAACTCTGTTTTTTCCAGTGTGTTGGTATCACGTGAAAACAATCGCCCCAGCAATGGTACGTCGGCGATTCCGGGCAAGCCGGTGGTTTTGTTGTCCCGCCTATTCTGCATCAGGCCACCGATGATTGCGACCTCTCCACTATTGACGCGCAGCAACGACTCCATTTCCCGCACTTGTATTTCGGGGATCAGGTTCTTGATCTGCGCCTGACCAGCCAGCGCGGGGCTGGGATCTTCGGCAAAATTAAGAATCCTCGATATGGTCGGGCGTACATTTAAAATAACTTCATCCTCATCAGAAATAAATGCCGTAACATTCATCACCAGCCCTACCGGCACCGAGTGCACCGTGCTGTCAATTTGTGTACGCGTATCACCGTTCTCCCGCTGTTGTTGATTCACTTCGAAAGTGAAGTAAACCCGGTTATCAACTACCTTCAAAACGGCAGGCTGGTTATTCAGCGCAATAATCTTGGGGCTGGACAACACCTGCACATCACCAAATTGCTGCAGCAGCTTTAAAGTCGCCGTCACATCTCCCAGAGAAGTATCCGGGTTGCGATAGGTAAGCAGAGCAGTGGGAGAAGCGGTCGCTGCAGAGGCCTGAACGGTCCCCGTTAACAACTGTGCGTATTCCAGCGCCGGCCCACCATTGTT
>CALLLY010000441.1 GCA_938008205.1 uncultured Granulosicoccaceae bacterium | reverse complement strand
CAGGGCACCATCATCAGACGGTCATCCGCTGCCTGAGGTGATATCGGGCTGGCATTACCGCACCGAATCAACTCGCGCGCTGGAAGCAGACACCTTCGAAAACCCCGGTATGCTGGGTATCGAGCAGGGTGAAGAAATATGGAATACTGTCGAAGGAAGCGAAGGTAAGTCCTGTGCGTCGTGCCATCAGGATGCTGCTGATTCCATGGCCGGGTTAGGCGCTATATATCCCAAATGGCATGAGGCCAGTGGCAAACCCATCAACATAGAATTGCAGATCAATGCATGTCGTGTGAACAACATGGGCGCCGAAGCGTACAAGTTTGACAAAAGCGGCCAAAAGCCATTGACGGCGTATATCAAACATCAGTCTCTCGGTGACCCCGTCAAGGTCAACCTTGAAGAAGGTGATATGCAGGCGTGGTGGGAGCGTGGTAAGGAGATGTACTATAAGCGCACCGGACAACTGAATTTGTCTTGCGCCAGCTGTCATGAAAAGAACAACGGTAAGTATATCCGCGCTGATCACTTAAGCCAGGGCAACGTGAACGGCTTTCCAACATATCGTCTCAAGCAGGGCAATCTTATCTCGTTGCATAACCGCTTTCGCGGCTGTATCCGTGATACCCGCGCTGAGTATCCGGCGGCCTTCTCAGATGATCTGATGGCACTTGAGGTTTACACCACCTGGCGTGGACAAGGGCTGTCGGTTGAGACGCCTGCTGTAAGACAATAAAGAAATCTGCAGAGACTCACCATGCATACCCGACGTGATTTTCTGCAGTTTGCTGCAGCTGCTGCCTGGCTGAGTGGCGGTGCTGGATTCTCGACCAGAGTCAGTGCGCAGCAGCAGCTAACCCAGGATGATCTGCTTGCCTTTGATGCCAAAGGCAAGCTAACGCTTCTTCATCTGACTGATCTGCACGCGCAGCTCAAGCCGCTTTACTTCAGACCCCCTTCCGAGAATATTGGTGTTGGCGATTACGCCGGTATTCCACCGCATCTGGTTGCCGAAGATTTTCTGCGCCACTTTGGTTTGGAGCGTGGTACGGCACTGGCCTATGCGCATACCATGGTCGACTACGTCGATTTGGCCAGAACTTACGGGCGCCTGGGAGGGCTGGATCGCACTGCAACGCTGGTTAATTCCATACGTGCCGAACGCGGCGACAGCAACGTGTTGTTACTCGATGGTGGTGACACCTGGCAAGGGTCCTACACGGCGTTAAAAACTCAGGCACAGGACATGGTTGATTGCGTCGGGCTGTTGAAGCCTGCGGCAATGGTTGGTCACTGGGAATTTACTCTGGGTACTGATCGGGTTGAAGAGATTATCGCCAGTCTGGATTATCCGTTCCTTGCCAGCAACATTGTCGACACTGACTGGGAAGAGCCGGTCTTTGAAAGCACCTCTATTGTTGAGGCGGGTGGCACCACCGTCGCCATCATCGGTCAGGCTATGCCCTATACACCCATTGCAAACCCGCGCTGGATGTTTCCGCAGTGGTCATTCGGTCTGAGGCTTGATGCTCTTCAGGCGAATGTCGATGCTGCAAGAGAGCAGGGCGCTGAAGTGGTTGTGCTGCTGTCACATAACGGTTTCGATGTTGATCGGAAACTGGCCAGTGTGGTGTCAGGAATCGATGTCATTCTTACCGGCCACACTCACGATGCAATTCCACAGGCCATTAATGTGGATAACACACTGATTCTTGCCAGTGGTTCACACGGAAAATATCTTGGTCGTATTGATCTTGAAGTGAAAAACGGCAAAGTCACCGACTACAGTTCCAACCTGATCCCGGTGTTTTCAGACGTCATTGAACCGGACAAGCAAATGGCCGATAAAATCAATGCGGTGCGTGCGCCGTATCAGTCGGAGCTTGATCGGGTCATTGGCAAAACTGATTCACTGCTTTACCGGCGCGGCAATTTCAACGGTACCTGGGATGATTTAATCTGCCAGGGCATGATGGAAGAACGTGACGCTGAACTTTCGTTCAGTCCGGGTTTTCGTTGGGGCACAACGTTGTTGCCGGGTGACAACATCACCATTGACGATCTATACACGCAGACAGCGATGAGCTATCCGGAAGTTTATAGATTGGAATTTACCGGAGCACGCATTAAAGAAATTCTTGAAGATGTCTGCGATAACCTGTTTAACCCCGATCCGTTTTTTCAACAGGGTGGCGATATGGTTCGGGTAGGTGGCATGGGTTATACCTGCAAACCCGAGGCTGCGATGGGATCAAGAATCAACAACATGACCATACTGGCGACCGGAGAACCGGTAGATCCGAATAAAAACTACGTGGTGGCAGGTTGGGCCTCGGTAAATGAGGGCGTAGAGGGCCCGGCCATTTACGACCTGATGGAGAGCTATATCGGCAAACAGGACGCCATAAAAATTGAACCCAACCAGTCGGTGAAATTTTCCAGCCAGGATTAACCCGGTTTTTTTTTGCCTTAATACATTAAATATATTGAATATATCATATGATGAAAAAGGATAACTTTCAGCAAGCGCGCAGGCGCTGGTTAAAACGCTCAGTTGCCATCGGTGGCGCTGCTGCCAGCGCGTCTGCATTGGGTGCGACCTCAGAGTCCCTGATCACTGAAGTGCAGGACTGGAATCGCTATCTGGGTGATGGTGTCGATGCCAACCCGTATGGTATGCCTTCAAAATTTGAAGGTGAGGCGATCCGACGTGATGTTGCCTGGCTAACTGCCGATGCAAAATCGTCGGTAAACTTTACGCCGCTGCATAAACTCGAAGGCATCATCACGCCTAACGGATTGTGCTTTGAACGGCACCATGGTGGTATTGCTCAAATCGCACCGCAAGATCACCGGTTTATGATTAATGGTCTGGTAGACACGCCACTTGTGTTTACTATGGAAGACTTAAAACGCTTTCCCAGACATAACCAGGTGTACTTTCTGGAATGTGCTGCAAACTCCGGTATGGAGTGGCGTGGTGCGCAGCTCAACGGTTGCCAGTTTACGCACGGTATGGTGCACAACGTGATGTACACCGGCGTCATGCTGAAGGATATTCTGGCAGAGGCCGGAGTAAAAACTAATGGCAAGTGGTTGTTGCCCGAAGGTGCAGACCCGTCACACATGACCCGTTCCATTCCTATTGAAAAAGCGATGGATGATTGCCTGGTGGTGTTTGCCATGAATGGTGAAGCGCTGCGTCCTGAGCAGGGTTATCCGCTAAGGCTTGTTGTTCCCGGTTGGGAAGGCAATATGTGGGTTAAATGGTTGCGTCGTATTGAAGTAGGTGATCAGCCCTGGCACCACAGAGAAGAAACATCAAAGTACACAGATCTATTAGCCGATGGCAGAGCCCGGCGTTTTACCTGGACCATGGATGTTAAGTCTGTGATTACCAATCCCAGTCCACAGGCACCGATTAATCATGGTCGCGGACGCACTGTGTTAAGCGGGCTGGCGTGGTCCGGCCATGGTCGGGTTGAAAGAGTCGATGTTTCTATAGATGGTGGGCGCAATTGGCACACAGCCAGAATAGATGGGCCAAGCCTGTCTAAATCGGTGCACCGGTTTTACTACGAGTTTGACTGGGATGGTCGTGAACTTTTTCTGCAAAGCCGTGCCATTGACGAGAAAAGGCATATACAACCGACCAAACAGGCACTGCGGGCAGCGCGTGGTGAAAATTCTATTTATCACAACAATGCCATTCAGACCTGGTATATCAATACAGACGGTAGTGCCGAGAATGTGGAGATCTCTTGATATGCACAAGGGTAAGTCTCACCAGTTAATAGTATTGAGCGCACTGTTTGTTCTGTATGCCGCTACTGCTACTGCAGCAGACCCAGATCATGGCAAGCTGGTATTTGGTCAGTGTGCTGGTTGTCATATGGTCGGTGATGGTGCTCAGCATCGCTTCGGCCCTTCACTTAATGCGGTGCTCGATCAGCCTGCAGGGAGTGCCACCGGATATGACTACTCAAACGCATTAAAGAAGGCTGCTGATAGTGGTCTGGTGTGGACAACTGAATCACTGGATGAATTTCTAAAAGCCCCTATGCAGTCAATGCCAGGTACCAAGATGGCTTATCCGGGCTTAAGTGATGAGACTGACCGGGTTGATGTAATCGCTTATCTTGCAACATTTGGCAAGCCTGCAGAAGCTACTGCATTGGTGGATGATCGACAAAGCACAAACACCGCTGTACGTCCTTTGGCGGCAGACTTTACCGTGCCATCACATGGTGTGCTGCATATCGGTCGTCAGGCGTCAGTCGAAGAAATCGCTGCGTGGGATATAGATATTCGACCGGATGGCACAGGGTTGCCACCGGGAAGTGGCAGCGTTACTGACGGCACCGATCTATATGATTCACAATGTGCCGCCTGCCATGGGGTATTTGGTGAGGGGGAAGGGCGCTGGCCTATTCTTGCCGGTGGCCACGACACATTAACCGAAGAGCGGCCGGAAAAGACTATTGGGTCATACTGGCCGTATCTGTCAACGGTTTTTGATTATGTGCGCCGGGCAATGCCGTTTGGAAATGCGCGCTCTTTGTCGGACGACGATGTTTATGCTATCACGGCTTATCTGCTGTACTTAAATGATCTGGTCGACGAAGACTTTGAATTGACTTCGGATAACTTTACGCAAGTCAGGCTGCCGAATGAAGACAACTTTATCGACGATGACAGAGCACAGGAGCCCTCATTTATTGCCGCGGCA
>CALLLY010000440.1 GCA_938008205.1 uncultured Granulosicoccaceae bacterium | reverse complement strand
GCTGGATGCGTGGGGCAATGCGTGCGCTTGCACCGTTGAAAATTTTGCGTGGAACACCGCTAGATATATTCGGGTATAGCGCAGAACGCAGAGCAGAGCGTGCGTTAATACCGTGGTTTATAGAAATAATTAACCAGTGCGATCAGGACAAGTTGTTGGAACAAAAGGATCTGTGGCAGGAGGTGCTGAGCGCACCAATGGACATTCGAGGCTACGGTGTCGTTAAAGAGCAGGCAATGGCATCAGTCAAACGGCAGGTCAATCAAAAGCTTACAACCCTAAGGCGTTGACAAGCGCTTTCTTTTAAAAAATAGCAAGCGTCCTGAAGCCGGGTTAGTGTGGCATTGCACTTAAAAACTGTTTAGCACTTTCATGTATCTGTGTGGTGGTGACACCGGGTTTGTAGAGTGCCGATCCAATGCCAAACCCGTTGGCACCGGCTTTCAGGTAGTCGGGAATGTTGTGTGGCGTAATGCCTCCCACCGGTAAAAGCAAAGCCTCTGCAGGTAGAATTGCCCGCATCGCTTTGACTGCCTGTGGACTGATCAGCTCTGCAGGAAATAGCTTCAGCCCGTTGGCGCCGGCTTGTAGCGCGTTAAATGCTTCAGTTGGTGTGGCAACTCCCGGGCAGTAAATGGTGTTTGGTGTAAGGCAGGCATCGGCTACCTCAGGTGAGAAGTTTGGTGCGACAATAAGTTCGCCACCAGCGTTTTTAACATCGTATGCCTGTGCTGCCGTAAGTACAGTGCCAGCGCCAATCAGTGCCTGTGCGCCAAACTCTTTTTGCAGTTTTTCTATCGTTTCTAGTGGCGTTGGCGAGTTGAGTGGTACTTCGATTAATGTAAAGCCGGCGCTTATCAGTGCATCGCCTATCGCTAATGACTCGTCTGTAGTGACGCCACGCAGAATGGCAATAAGCGGTGCGCTGGCGATAGCGTCACGCCATCTGTCGAGTGTGTTGGATTGATTGCCAGTCATGGAGTCTGTGAATGCCAGGTTGCGTGTCGGGATGTTAGGTTACTTATAACACGAGACTGGTTACGTATTACGCTTTGGGCCGGTTGAAGCACCAATGGTCAGGTGCGCCTCCAGCAGTCTGGTGACTGGTGCAATTTCCGGATTGTCGATAATCGAGAGCAGTAGTTCAGCGGCAAGCAGTCCGGCTTCGCGAACAGATGAGCGGGTTGCCGTGAACTGTGGAATGTCTCCACTGTTATGAAAGTAAGACAGTTCATCGTCGTGAATAATTACTGAGACATCGCTGCCCATCTGTAGTCCGGCATTATGTATCGCTCTGCGAACACCCAGTGCGCTCATATAAGAAGAAACTAAAAAGGCGCTGGGTGGCTTGTTGTCTTTCAATGCACGGGTTGCTGCATGGTAGCCGTTGGCTTCGGTTAGATCGGCTGAGAACAACAGGTGTTCTTCGGGTTGCAGGCCGGCGTCCTGCAATGCATTAATAAAACCATTGCGTCGACGCCAGGCAAAGCTCAGTGTTTCGAGCCCGTTAATAAAGGCAATGCGGGTGTGGCCAAGGTCCAGCAACAGCTTGGTGGCTTGATAAAAAGACCGCCGGTTGTTGATATCTATCCACGAATAATCGCTTTGGTTGCTGTTGTCACGGCCGTGCACGACAAACGGCAGTTTGAGTTCCTGAAGTAGTTCAATGCGTGAATCGTTCACTCTGGGGGCGTGCACAATAAAGCCGTCAGCCGAGCCCTTTGAGACAATTTCACGATAAATAGACTCTTCGGTTTTCTCATTGGCCATGTTCAGCAGCAACTCATAGCCGCGCTTTGAGTACGCCTGGCTGGCACCGGCGATAAACTCACCGAAAATCGGGTTGAACACGTCGGTGGAATTCAGCGGCAGTACGTGTCCGATGGCCTTTGCCCGGCCGGTTGCCAGACCGGTGGCACGCGCGTTGGGACGGTAGTTGAATTTATTTGCGGCGCGCTTGACTCGCAGACGAGTTTCTTCGTTGACCTCCGGGTAATCATTGAGTGCGCGACTGACGGTGGTTTGCGACAAACCCAGTTCGCTGGAAAGTTGTTTGAGGTTCATGTGCCAGGCAAAATTTAAAGCGCTTTGGATAAACATCTTAAAGGGTGAATCGGCTGCTGCCAAGGGCGAAAATAACGATATTTCGTAGAAAATGAGACTATGGCGATCGGCGTTGACACTGGCTGATGGGTGTTGGATACTCCACGCTCCAAGGCGCTTTGGCGCTATCTCACGCTCCGGAGAAAGACACATATGAATTTTAAATTAGGAACAGCAGCCAGCGTGTTAGCTGCTGCAACCTTGTTTGCAGGGCCATCCCTTGCAGATGTTTGCGACACACCTTCTGAACTGGGTGACCTCGGCAAATTTGATGGCGAAGTCATCACCATCATGGGTTCGATGGAAGGCAAAGACGAGGAAATGCTCACTAACACTGTCAGCTGCTTTGAAAAAGCGACTGGTGCAGTAGTTAAGTACTCAGGCTCACGCGATTTTGCCGCACTTATTGTTGCGGATCTGCGTTCCAACCATGCGCCTAATATTGCAATCTTTCCTCAGCCGGGTCTGGCGGGTGATATGGCGAAAGAAGGTCATTTGGTACCACTGGGTCAGGAATCAGCTGACTGGATGTCCGAAAACTACGGTGCCGGTCCTTCATGGGTAGCATTGGGTACGTACGCCGATGCTGATGGCAAGGAAGACTTCTATGGCTTCGCCTACAAAATGGATCTGAAATCGCTTGTCTGGTATTCCCCGGAGCAGTTTGAAGACAACGGTTATGAAATCCCGTCTACCATGGAAGGGCTGATTGCACTTTCTGATCAAATGGTTGAAGACGGCAACACGCCATGGTGTATCGGTGTTGAATCCGGCAACGCGACTGGCTGGACTGCAACGGACTGGATGGAAGATCTGATGCTCAGGACAACAACGCCTGAAAACTACGATCGCTGGGTATCCAATGACCTGCCATTCAACAGCCCTGAAGTGCTTAAAGCGATGGAAGTTTATGGTCAGTTCTCACGAAACGATGACTACGTGGCTGGCGGTGCTTCTTCGGTAGCCACCACCTTCTTTGGTGATGCGCCCAAGGGTCTGTTTTCAAGCCCTGCGTCGTGCATGATGCATCGTCAGGCTTCTTTTATTCCGGCTTTCTTCCCGAACAAGGGTGAAGAACTGGAAAACGGCGAAGCAGACTTCTTCTACTTCCCGCCTTATGAAGCTGCTGATCTCGGTAACCCGGTTCTGGGTGCAGGTACACTTTGGACTATGACTAAAGACAGCCCTGCAACACGTGCTTTCTTTGAGTACATGAAAGAAGCATCGGCGCACGAAGCATGGATGTCTCAGGGTACCTTCCTGACTGCACACAAAGGTGCGGATCTGGGTGCTTATGCAACTCCGGCTCTGCGTAAGCAAGGCGAGATTCTGTCAAACGCAACTACCTTCCGTTTCGACGCTTCTGACTTAATGCCTGGTGCGATCGGCGCAGGTGCATTCTGGTCAGAAATGACAGCGTTCGCGAATGGTCAGGATGCCAAAACTACGGCTGACAACATTCAGTCTGCATGGGACGCTATCAAGTAAGCGCTCTGTACATCTTAGGGGGCAGCATAGCCTGCTCCCTTAAGATGCTTTCAACTGGTTTTATCGCCTGACTTAATTACTGCTAAATGACATCCTCCCGCTCGGGGAAAGATGTGGAAAAGATCCATTGGCTACCGTGGGAGGGTCGACGTCCCAGCGCTGGTGAGGGTTTTCGCCCTGGCGTGTGCCAACGATAAAGTAGCAGTTCATATCACCAACATATTTACATCCTCTCGTTTGCGTGAGGGTTCCAGTCGTGATTATTCAGTCGCGATTATTCATGAGATACCGTTGATTTCGTGAATAGTCCGGGCCGGGCAGGCTGTGCTATAACCAAGTCATATAATTTCCTATTGCTGCGGACTACAACATGGGTTCAAACAGACCGATTATTGCCGGTAATGGTCTGGCCATCGCACTGACCATTATTTTTGTGCTGCCAATCACCGGAGTGCTGGCGTATGTAATAACCTCGCCACTGGATGGCTTGATGGTGCAGTTCGGTACCTGGCTGCATGAAACCCTTGGCTGGTCTTTTTCAACCTTTGATACACAAGAGCGCTTTGCCAAAATAGGTTTTGCAATCCGTTCTATTGTGATTGCCGTTGGCATCTCCTTTCTGTATTTCTGGCTTACCAACTGGCTCAATCATGGTTTGGCCCGGGTCTCGTCAAGAGGCTCTACAGGGCGCGAAACCTCTATTATTGAAGCAATACAGCCATGGATCTTTGTAGGGCCTGCGTTGGTGTTGTTGCTGTTGTTTTTGTTTGTACCTGCATTTTCTACACTTAGCCTTTCATTTCAGGAGGCAGATGGCGCTCGGACCATTCGCAACTATGCCTTCATTTGGGATTCGTCGGCGCTTGGCTATGTGCAGTTTCGATATGCGATGCGAAACAGCCTGATGTGGCTGGTACTGGTGCCAACCGTATGTATCTCACTGGGGTTACTCATCGCGGTACTGGCAGACTCGGTACGCTGGGGTATTCTGGCAAAGACGTTGATTTTTGTCCCGATGGCAATTTCCTTTGTTGGTGCTGCGGTGATCTGGCGGAATATTTTTGCCGGTGGCGGTATACAGCCGCAGGAAGCGATTAACGGACTGACGCCGTCTTACCAGATTGGGTTATTAAAGGCGTTACTCGGGCATACCGCAGCCTACAACGAACCGCTGTACAGCCTGAAGTTCTGGGGTAACTTTTTTCTGATGTGGATACTGGTCTGGGTGCAGACCGGCTTTGCCATGGTGATCTTTTCTGCAGCTTTGCGTGGTGTCCCTGAAGATACTATCGAGGCGGCGAAAATTGATGGCGCTAATCCGTTCCAGATGTTTTTTCGCATCAAGCTGCCACAGATTTATTCTACCGTGGTGGTGGTCTGGACCACACTGGTTATTCTGGTGCTGAAGATGTTCGACATTCCCTATGCGCTGTCTGCCAACGATGACGACAAACTGCTGCTTGCCACTATGATGGAAAACGCACGTAATAACTGGTCGGTGGGTGGTGATAATGTTGAGAATTTGTTTGCAGCTATTGCTGTGATGTTAATGGTGACGGTGATACCCAATATGATCTATAACGCGCGTCGTATTCGTCGTGAACAAAAAGAACTGGGACACTAGCCTGGATTATTCATGAGGCGACAGGCAAAGGATAGTGAATATCTATGGTCACAGTTTCAAATCATCAATCGGAAAGCGTTTTCCAATTGGCAGCATGTCTATTCAGCATCAGACGCAAATATCGAGTCACATCTCGTCCGTTCCGGCTCGGCACGTGGCGAGCCACGTTTCTCGCACGATCAGGCGACCTGTTTAGCGCTATTGGCGCTGAGTGCCGAATCCTCATGAAAAATCCAGGCTAAGCACAATGACGCGAACATTTAAGC
>CALLLY010000439.1 GCA_938008205.1 uncultured Granulosicoccaceae bacterium | reverse complement strand
AGTAACCAAAGTCCTTATCGCGAATGATAGGCCCCTTAGTAACCGGTAAGGTAAAAAGCCAATCTGAAACCGATAAAATATTCCGTGCAAAGTCTGTAATTAGAGTGCGGTTGCATTTCACCGCTAAAAATTATCCTTACGTTTGCGAATCTCCGCAAAAACCTCCACATCACTTGAAGCCAGCATATTTAGATGCTCCCGGATACCCTGATCATCCACTCGCAGGAATGGATTAGTTGCAAGTTCTTCAGCCAATAAACTTGGTACAGTCGCTTTGCCTTCCGCACGGAGTTGTTTGATGGCTTTGGCACGACTTCGAAGCTCGGGGTTTTCCGGGTCAACAGAAAGAGCGAACTTTGCATTCGCTTCGGTGTATTCGTGGCTGCAATAAACCGTGGTGTTTTGTGGCAGAACCATAAGTTTGCTTAGGCTGTTCCACATCGTGTCTGCATCACTTTCAAACAGGCGTCCGCAGCCCAGTGCAAACAAAGTATCACCTGTGAATACAACACTTTCAGACGGGAGATAATAATTCAGCATATCTGCGGTGTGCCCTGGAGTGTGAATCACTTGTACATCGCATCCGGCAAACTGAAGTACATCTCCTTCAGAGACTTCGCGGTCCAGTCCTTCTATATTGCTGTGATGTTTGGGGCCGGTGACCTTGCAGGAAGTGGCGGCTTTAACTTCAGCCAGACCTGCAGTGTGATCGGCGTGGTGATGGGTGATAAACAGATCAGTCAGCTGCCAGCCCTTGTGGGTGAGTGCCTCAAGTAGTGCTGAACCGTCTCCCGCATCTATAGCAGCGGTTTCACCGGTTGTAGTGCTGTGAATCAGAACGCCATAGTTGTCTGACATGTACGGGAACTGGTAGTACTCTAGTTCTGCCATGGGGTTGTTGCCTTTTGTAGTCGGGTTACCAGGTGCCGGTGTTTTCCATTGATGCCCACGGTTCCTGCGCGGGTTGTGCATCACCTTCCTGCAGCAGTTCAATAGAGATATTGTCCGGCGACTTTATGAATGCCATGCGGCCATCCCGAGGAGGACGGTTGATCGTGACACCGGCGTCCATAAGTTTTTGGCAGGTGGCGTAAATGTCGTCGACCTTATATGCAAGGTGGCCGAAGTTTCTGCCCGGGACGTAGTCCGGCTCCGGGTCCCAGTTGTAGGTTAGTTCGAGTTCCGGAGCATTGTTTTCATTGGCATGCGCTTCGTCCTTGCCTGCTGCCAGAAAAATCAGCGTGAAGCGACCCTGTTCAAACTCTTTGCGTCGGGTTTCGACCATGCCGAGTTTGTTGACGTAGAAGTCGAGAGAGGCATCGATATCGTGCACTCTGACCATCGTGTGTAAGTATCGCATTGGTGAGTCCTGTTGGAGTGTGTGAGACATGATAGCGGTAAAGTGTGTGGTGATAAATGTGCCGCGGCGGTGGGTGCGAGTGAATCGGGTTCTGTTACACTGCCAGGGGTCCTGTTGGATCAACTATAACGGAGAAAATTATGTCAATTACAAGAATCAAAAGCGGCGAGCGCATGAGCCAGGCTGTTGTCCATGGGGGCATTGTCTCGACTGCCGGGCAGGTGGCGCAAAATGCCAAAGGCGAAAGCGTTACTAATCAGACCAAAGATATTCTGCAGGAGATTGACAATCTGCTGAGCGAGGCGGGAACTGACAAGTCTAAATTGCTGACTGCAACAATCTGGTTGTCTGACATCGGAACTTTTGCGGAAATGAACAGCATCTGGGATGCCTGGGTGTCTCCGGGTAATGCGCCTACGCGCGCTTGTGTGGAGTCGAATCTGGCGTCGCCTGATTTCACGGTAGAAATCGCGGTAACGGCTGTTGTCTAATTGCCAGTAAGGGCTCTACCGGCGTGGAAAATACAGACTGGGAGTTAATTGAACACATACCGTTTACCACCAATAACGGTATTGCGCATGTTGCCAAACTTGGGCTGGTGGTGTTGTCTTCGGACTACACCATCGAACATGAGTTTCGCAATATCATCACAACACCGGGGGTTGAGTGTTACCACACCAGGGTTGAGAACTCGCCGGAAGTAACCCCGCAAACCCTCGCCGCCATGAAGGAGAAGATCCCAGTCGCATTGCAGACCATTCTGCCCGGGGATACTTTGGATGTGGTGGCTTACGGTTGCACCTCTGCGACCACAGTGCTGGGTGAACAAACGATTTTTGATCTGGTTCATCGTGTGCAGCCTAATGCGCAGGTCACCACACCGATTACTGCTGCTTTTGCCGCTTTTGAAGCGCTGGCTGCCAAACGTATTGCGGTGTTGACGCCGTATCGCAGTGATGTGAACGCCAGGGTGCGTGAGTATATTTGCGATGCGGGCTACGAGGTACCGGTATTCGGATCTTTTAACGAATCCATGGATCCGGTGGTGGCTCGCATTGATGTAAACAGTATTGCGGCGGGCATTGAAACAATTATCCGTAATCGGGATGTAGACATGGTTTTTGTGTCGTGCACCAGCGTGCGGCTGGTTGATGAAATCGCCGCTCTGGAATCCCGTTTCGGGTTGCCGGTAACATCATCCAACCATGCAATGGCGTGGCATTGCCTGCGACTCGCAGGGGTGCAGGAGTCGATGCCTGAGTGGGGCAGGTTGTACGAGCTGGGGTTGTCAGTCTCGTAGTTTTGCGCCTGTTTCACGGTGTGCGGCTCTGCGATTCCACCGGTTGGATAAAGAATCTGTCGATTCCGGTCGAAAACATGTCGAAGCAGGTTGAATCGTAGCGTCATGATCTACAAATTTCGCCTGTGGCGTTTACAAATCACTGGCAAACGCAATAAACTGAAGGTGCCGCGGTTGTTCGCGGCAAAACGTTCTCGGGGCGGGGTGTAATTCCCCACCGGCGGTAATGTATCAGGGGTAGGTTCCCCGAATATTAGTCCGCGAGCGCACCACGGTTGTGGTGGTCAGCAGATTCGGTGTGATTCCGAAACCGACGGTCATAGTCCGGATAAGAGAGAGCGGGAAATACCGGGCACCTGTGTCCGCCCGTGCGCCCTGATTCTGGAAATCATTCTGAAAGGAGAATGCCATGAATCAGTCAAATACTGCCGTCGCACTTACCGGCAGCGATCTGTCCTCTTCCAAAATTGCCTACATTGAAGCAGGCTGGCACAACG
>CALLLY010000438.1 GCA_938008205.1 uncultured Granulosicoccaceae bacterium | reverse complement strand
AAATTGCACCACCGGTAGGGTAGTAAACACCAGTGACACCACCGGTACCGATAGATATAAACTGCTGCTGAGCCTGCGCCGTACCAGCGCTGATAGCACCAGCAACTGCTGCTGCAAGATAAAATGCGGTTTTCTTCATCTTTAGAAATTCCTCAGATAATGTGCGAATTGTAGAATTATGGTGACTAGCGACTGCCCGGTCCCTGGCCAACGCTACGGTGTGACTGTAACAGAATGCGCTACGGGCGTCTCGCGCAACGCAGGCAATCTCGTTAAGTGCACAAGGCAAGCAGGCTTTGGTAATTCACCGTCGAGACTACAAAACGGGGTTGTTGCGGTATATACGCGCGACTACTGATGGGAGGTAATTTGAGGCGCGCGACTGCCGCCTAGCGACGCACACCAGCCATCAGAAACTCCTCTTTAATTGCGATGTTACGCTTCACTGCCTCTATATCGTCTGCATTGAGCAATCCCCGGGGCGTGCCCTGCAAGTTAAAGTTATTGTACTCGTCAACACCTGCAACAAGAGTTGCGTCTGTTTTGCTATCAATCGTTTGTTTCATATCTGGAGTAATATATCGAATCGCTAACCCGATGCGACGGTCGTCCGATTGATTGCAATGCGAGCCGTGAAATACCTTGCCATGGTGAAGTGACATTTCACCGGGTTTAAGTATTACTGCTATTGCCTCGTCTTCGTCAACTTCAACGGCTAACTCCTGGCCTCGAGATAAAAGGTTATTACTTTCAAAGGTATCTTTGTGCTCGACAATATCGCCCAAATGGCTTCCAGGAACAAACTTCATACATCCGCTTTGGATACTCGCCTCTGATAGTGCAATCCATGCAGTGACTTCATGGCTATCTGTTAAACCCCAGTACGTTAAATCCTGATGCCAACTGATGAAGTCAGTGGTATGTGGCTCTTTAATAAAGAAACTGGAATTCCAAACCAGTATGTTGGGCCCGAGAATTTCTTTAACCGGATTTAGCACTGCATCTGAACGGCAGATTTCATCAACGAACGGGATAAGCGAATTGGACTGTCCTATAGCCAGTTTTCTGAGCTCGGGTTTATCCTGATAGCAAGCTTCCATGCTTTCCAGTTCAGCGCGATACCGCACTGCCTGTGCCTCTGTCAGCACCGGCAGCGGAAAGTGGTATCCGTTACTTTCGTAATTGCGAAGCCAATCATTCATGTCAGCCGACCTTGCTTAACCTCGATAGTCCCTACAGCAACAGCGTCACAATGGAAGGCCAGATTAGCAGCACACTCAATGCAAGCAACTGGATTCCAATAAATGGCAGGAAGCCACGGAAAATATCTGTCAGTGAAATGTGTGCTGGTGCAACCGATTTAAGGTAGAACGCAGCAGGTCCGAACGGTGGCGACAGGAAACTCACCTGCATGTTCATACAGAAAAGTACCCCGAACCAGATTGCTACCTGTCGTGGCTCCAGCTGCCCAATGAAACCGATTTCTTCAATCGGCAGCCTTTGCACAATCGGCAGGAACACCGGAATAATAAGCAGCACAATGCCCACCCAGTCCATAAAAGCGCCCATGAACAAAAGAATGAGCATCATGATCAGAATAACTGCCATCGTTGGCATCTCAGCACCGACGATCAGGCCGGCAATATAAGTTGGCCCGCCCGCAAGGGTGTATGCACCGGCAAGGGCAGCTGCACCGACAGTTACCCATATGATGGTGCCGGTTGAGCGCAGTGTGCGCATCAGGCTTACCCAGACAAGATCAACCGATGCTTCACCGCGAAATAACGCAATTAGAAATACTGCCAGTGCGCCCATACCGGCCGCCTCTGTGATACCGGTGATGCCGCCGTAGATCGAGCCCAGTACTATAAAAATCACCGAAAAAGGTGGTACCAGACCTTTGCCGTGGTGCCAGCCCAGTTTCGTGTATTTCCAACCGAAAACAACGAACATCAGCAGCAGGCACACAATCAGAACGCCACCAATGTAGGGTGCATGTTCTACCATGCCGAGCGCCGGTGGTTCGAAGTTCTCAGAATCGGGCGTATTTCGACCAGTGACGGTCAAAAATGCCAGTCGAGCCAGCAACAGGGTTGCACAACCAGCCACCAGTATTGACAGAAACGCTAGAAAGGCTTTTAGCTTTTCGGGACCCGGGAGGTCATCCTCACGCGGTTCAGGTAGTGGTGCCTGTGACGGGTCGAGCCGGGTTCTTACAAGGATGTAGATAATGATGAAACTGGCCAGCATAAAGCCGGGTATGAAAGCGCCTGTAAACAGCGCTTTGATCGATGTCTCGGTGATAAGACCGAAGATAATCAAAACGATTGAAGGTGGAATCATAGTGCCGAGTGAGCCCGAGGCACAGATGGTTCCGATGGCCAGATTCTGGTTATAGCCAAGGCGCAGCATTTGCGGCAAAGCGATCAAGCCGAGTAGTACCACTTCACCGCCGATAATGCCGGACATTGCCGCCATCAATACGGCCATTAGTGATGTGACAACGGCAATCCCGCCGCGCGTGCGACTCATCCAGAAGTTAAGGCTGTCATACATTTGCTTGGCAACACCTGAGCGCTCAAGCAGGGCTGCCATAAAGATAAACAACGGCACGGATAACAGCACGTATTCTGTCATCAGGTCGTAGACTTTTTGAGTGAGTATGTACAGCGGGCCGGTGCCCGGTCTGCCGGTTAGCATACCCTCCCCGAAACTCATCGGATCTGTTAACAGCGTTGGCTCAAACTTCATGATCATGACAAGCGCTGCAAGTACCGCAGAGGCGAAGCCCAGAGGCATGCCGATAGCGAGCATGAATACCAGTCCTATAATCAGGACTATGGAAATAGTACCGACATCCATTAGCTTGCTCCCACGCTCTTTTTGATGGCTTCCAGTTCTTCCTGATCAATCACGTCTTTTTCAATAAGTGCAGATGGATCCCGGTGCCAGTCTGCGAACAGATTGAGGAGAGCTTGAATAGCGATGAGGCAAATAACGA
Source organism: uncultured Granulosicoccaceae bacterium (assembly GCA_938008205.1). GTDB lineage: Bacteria > Pseudomonadota > Gammaproteobacteria > Granulosicoccales > Granulosicoccaceae. The sequence continues at coordinate 11,088 of CALLLY010000438.1, read as the reverse complement.
TGAGTATTAAAGGCTGAATGGTGGCAGGGATCGGTGGATCAAATGCGGTGCCGAATGTCTGCCACTTATAAAATTTGTTGATAAAAACCTGTTTGTAACTGCCAAACACCAGACAAATGGCGAAAAACCATAAGAGCGCTACCCAAATAATATCGCAGATATGCTGAAGCCAGCGTGGCAGGACATCGTAGAGTATAAATATTCTTATGTGACTGCGTTGCTGCATCGCGTATACGCCGGACAGCATAAAAACAAATCCGCCAATCCAGAGGGTGAGCTCGTTTGCCCATAAGGTGGGTTCTTCCAGAGCATAGCGAACAAACACCTCGTATAGCATGACGCTTGTCATGGAGATAATTAGTATCATGACTATGCGGCCGACAAACATAGCAATTTTATCGATGCGACTGTAATGCTGGAATTCCATCTGTGCCGGTACAAGAGTTTTAACACCAAGGTAAAAAATGAAAGGAAGCAGCAGTAGTGCTATCCAGTCAACGATGTCGGCAACACCGAAAAGCCCTGGAAGATTCGGGGTGACATCCTTGCGCTTGTGAATCTCGGTAATTTGTACCGTTAAGCTGGTGGTTTCGTCGTGTGGCCAAAGGTCAAGTATATAGGCTGGTGCATGCCAAATGGCCCAGCCAGCGCAAAACACGAACGCAAAAGGAATGATCCACTCCTTTAGGTTGCCGGGTTTTTCTTGCATTGTTATTCCCGTAATTTTCAGTACTTGTATTGCACGTTGCCTAGGTGTTCGTGCATGAATTCTTAACGATATACGTCGCTAACCTTTATCACAAACGAGACAGGCCCATTACTGGGCCTGTCGTCAATACAGCTTTAAAGCAGACAGCAATGCAATTATTCCATTGCGCCCAGTTGCTTCAGGAACTCAAGGTGACTGTTAAGGAGTTCTTTTGCTTCAGGAGTTGTCGCGAATTTCGTCCAGCCAGCTTGTACCGCAGCGCGGTATTTAGCCATTTCTTCAGGCGACCATTCATACAAGTTGACGCCTTTCGCTTTGAGGTCTTTGGCAGTCTGTGCGTTCTTGACTTCATTTATAGAAGTATTTTTCAGCGCCAGGGCCTGCATGCCAACTTTCATGATGGCTTTGTGATGATCAGGCATGCCGTCCCAGATGTCCTTGCGGCAGGCGAGGTGGTCGGCAGGCATAGAGTGAAAACCTGGGTAGTTGGTGTGTTCTGCAATGTCGTACAACCCAAGGCCAACGTTGTTGGTCAGGTTTGCCGCATCTGCTCCGTCAATGATGCCGGTTTCAAGCGCCGTAAAGATTTCATTGAAGTCCATTACGATAGGCGATGCACCCAGTTCTTTGAATATCTCAGTGATGATTCCCGGTGGTGAACGGAATTTCCAGTTTTTGAAATCCTCAACACCACGGATTGGCTTGGTGGAAGACAGAGACTCAGGGCCGGGGATCCACCAGCCAACAAATTCCATGTCGTGTGCATTGTACAACTTGTTCAGCTGTGCATAACCATCGTTGTGGAGTAACCATGCCATTTGCTGGTACGGATTCTGGTAACCGCCATTCAAGTCGCCAGTGAACTGGAACGCCGGGTTTTTACCGGTTTGGTAAGCACCACCAGTCATGTCGCAGTCGAGAATACCGGTAGCAGCGGCGTCAAATGTTTCAGCCGACTTCACCACTGAACTGGCATAGAACATTTCAACTTCGATCTCACCGTTGGACATAGCGGTGACGTCTTCGATGAATTCTGCTGCCATCTGGCCAGACAGTGTTTCCGGAGAGAAGTGTGTTTGAATTCGGAGTTTGGTTTTTTCCTGCGCCATTGCAGAACCGCAAGCCAGGGCAAGCGCAGCGGTGCCGGCAAGCGCAAGTTTTGCGACAGGTTTCTTTAACTCGTACATATTGATCCTCACAAGGGAATTGTTGTATTCAGGCGTGAATGACTGAAGCGTGTTAGTGATCACAGGACCCGGCACAGATTTCGGGTTGTCTGCCAACCCAGGCCGAAACCTACACACTTCCTCAATTTAAACACAGTGTGATCACTTTGCCAATTGCGTTTTTATCCGATATTTTTCTTAATCTATGGAATTTCAACAACAGACTGCCAACCCTTTCTCATGGTTCGGCAACCTCCTGCAAACATCGCAAAATTTCCTCTGGAGTGGCCGGCGCATTTAAACACGGGAAACTGCCAACCGAGCATGACGCAATTGCCTGCCGAATGGCCGACCAGACTGACATCGCCAGCATCAACGGTGGTTCGCCCACCGCTTTGGATCGCATCACGGTGTTCTCCGCATTAGGGCTGTCGCTGAGCAAGCTGACATTAAACTTTGCGGGTGCATCACCGATTGCCGGGATCTTGTAAGTAGCCGGTCCGTCAGTGAGCAGTCGCCCGTTGTTATCCCATTTCAGCTCCTCTGAAGTGAGCCAGCCGACCCCCTGAATGAAACCGCCCTCGATCTGCCCGATATCGATAGCCGGGTTAATCGAATTACCCACGTCGTGCAGGATGTCGACCACGAGCAGTTTGTATTCGCCGGTCAGGGTGTCGATCACTACTTCAGATACTGCCGCACCATTCGCATAGTATAAAAAAGGTCTGCCGCGGGCGTTTTCACGGTCATAGTAAATTTCCGGAGTTTTATAAAACCCCTGTGCCGACAATGACACCCGCGCAAAATAGGCAGACGTAGCAAGCTGAGCCCAGCTCAGTGATTCACCGCCTTCGATCGAGACACCGTCGGGGCCGAAACCCAGTTGCGATGCATCACACTGCTTTACCTCACACAAATGATCCACTAATCGTTGTTTCAAAGTGCTGGCTGCGTTGTATGCTGCCATACCGTTAATATCAGTGCCGGACGACGCTGCAGTGGGTGAAGTATTCGGCACCTTGTCCGTTCGGGTTGCCGAATTTTTTATGTCACTGACGGGTATACCCAGCTCCGCAGAAACTATTTGAGCCACTTTGGTAAACAGCCCCTGCCCCATCTCGGTACCGCCATGGTTCAGGTGAATGGTGCCATCAGTGTAAAGATGCAATACGGCGCCCCCCTGATTCAGATGCGTTGCTGTAAAAGAAATACCAAACTTAACCGGTGTTAACGCAATGCCTTTCTTCAGCGTTGTATTTTTTTTGTTGAATAACTCAATTGCCTCGCGCCTGTTTCGGTAATCAGATGACCGTTCCAGCTCGTCAACGATGCGCGGCACGGTAAAGTGAGTCACCTGCTGATAGTACGGGGTGACATGACCGGTCTGCTCGCCATAGAAATTTCTTTTGCGCACATCCAGCGGATCCATTTTTAACGCAAAAGCAATTTCATCAATCACAGCTTCAATCGCTAACATGCCCTGCGGCCCACCAAAACCACGGAAAGCCGTATGCGATACGGTATGAGTTTTATAACGGTTGCCAGTGATATGTACGTTCGGCAGATAGTAGGCGTTGTCACTATGAAACATCGCACGATCGACAATCGCATCAGATAAATCCGGCGATGCACCGCACACACTATTTAACTCATACTGTATTCCTTCTATAGCGCCTTCTTTGCTGAAACAAACGTCGTATGTGTTAAAAAACGGATGGCGCTTACCGGTGGTTGTCATGTCGTCACGTCGTGATAGTCGACAGACAACCGCACAACGGTTACGCACAGCAAACAGTGCTGCAAAACAACAGCAGGCGTTTGCCTGAGTTTCTTTACCACCAAACCCGCCACCCATGCGGCGGGTTTCTACAACCACTGCATGCATGGCTATACCAAGAACTTCTGCCACCAGCTTTTGTGCTTCGGTTGGATTCTGGTTTGACGAGCGCACAATCACACCGCCATCTTCATCCATCTCGGCGCGGGCGACCTGCCCTTCAAGATAAAAGTGTTCCTGCCCACCTACAAAAAACTGCCCGGACAATTTATGTTCAGCATTCTTCAAAGTGGCAGCGGCATCACCTCGTTGCATGGTGTGTGGTGGCCTGACGGTGATGTTTTCTTTTTGCGCCACAAGCACATCTAATACCGCATTCTGCGGTGTGTATTGTATCTGTGCTTTGCTTACCGCACGACGCGCCTGGCCCTGTGTTATTGCAAGCACCGCAAATATGGCCTGACCAACAAACTCTACTTTGTCACTGGTAAGCAGCGGATCACCGGAAAACACCGGGCCAATATCAACATGGCCGGGTATATCAGAGGCGACGATAACATCTACCACCCCATCACTGGCGGCAACCTCTGTTAGATCAATGTTTGTGATCGACCCATGCGCAATTTCACTACCGCCAATTGCCACATAGTTTTGCTCCACCGCCTGAGGTAGATCGTCAACATAAACCGCGGCACCGGTCACATGCTTGACTGCGCTTTCATGAGTCAGCTCAGGCATGATCGATCTCCAGGTGGTGCAGGCGATGCGCGGCTTGTGTGTCTTTGAGTTCAAGTAAAAATTTGCGATACAGATTTTTCGCAACGGTTATTCGATACCCTGCACTCGCGCGAGCATCAGAGATTGGTTGAAAGTCCTTGTCAAGCGCATCTCCGATCAACTGCATATTCTCAGGACTGGCAGACACGACACGTTCCAACTCCAAAGCACGCTTGGGAATGGCTGCCATACCACCGAAAGCAGCAGTCAGTACCATTGGCTTTACAGTAGTATTTGGACAATAGAACACGGCACAGACACTGGATATATCATCGTCTATGCGTTTACTGATTTTATAGATCTTTAGTACGGAGTGTTCACAGTCAAGTGCACTGCTGTCGAATCTTATTTCAGAAATAATCTCATCTGCCTGTAGCACTGTTTTTTTGTAGTCCTGAAAAAACGATTCCAGCTTGATGACTCGCTCCGCCGCTGCGGATCGCAACACAACATCTGCCTGTAGCGCAATGAATAGCGGAGGTAAATCTCCAACAGGGGAAGCATTGCCAATATTACCGCCGACAGTGGCGCTATTGCGCACCTGAGTTGATCCATAGCGATAAAGCATATCTGCTATATCAGCATTGAGTGGACCGAGCGTCGACAGTAGCGCTGCTATGGAGCATCCCGCTCCAATACACCACTGGCCATTGCGCTGTTCGATAAAACCTAGCTCATTGATACCACTTAAAGATATCACCTGCGGATACTGTTTGAGCCGCTGGGTGATCTCAAGGCTAAAGTCAGTACAACCGGCAACAACCGGCGCGTCCGGATACTGTGCTTTACACTGAAACAGTGCATCCAGGGTTGTTGGTCGATGAAAGCCCGTTGTATCAACTTCGGCTTCTAAAGCCTGCAACTGCTGTATGGTGGCAGCCCGGTTTTCAGAAAACTGATCGGTGTTACCGGCAAGCGCCCAATCCAGCGCAGTGGAAGCCGCGTCTATAATTGGCCGGTAACCGGTGCAGCGGCACAGATTACCACCCAGGTAGTGCTCAATACTTTTGCGCTTGTGCTGACTATCTATCGAGACAGTATTCTTGGTCAGCGCAAAAATAGACATCACGAAGCCCGGCGTGCAAAACCCGCACTGCGATCCGTGATGATCGACCATCGCCTGTTGCGAGCAATGTAGTTTTCCATCATCGGCCAGATGCTCCACAGTGATCAATTGCCTGCCTTGCAGATCACCCATCAAAGCAATACAACTGTTGATGCTGGCGTACTGAAGTTGACCATTCTTCAGTGATACAACGACCACGGTGCAGGCGCCGCAGTCACCAGAGGCACATCCTTCCTTGCTGCCGGTCAGGCGTTTTCGCTCGCGCAAATAGTCCAGCACCGTCATGTCTGGCGGCAAGCCTGACTCTTCGATCAGTATGTTGTTCAGAAGAAACCTTAGCACCCGCATCACTCTGGTTGATTCGCTGATAAGAGTTTAGCGCGGGTTGCTGGTCCGTGTGCCGAACGTTACGGCAAGGTTTTCATCGCAAACGGTACAGAAACAAAAAAGCGACCCGCAGGTCGCTTTTTTTTACGATTGAATGTGGTTAGATTTCTAACGCAGATCTCTAACGAACCAGGCCGTTGTAAATCCAGCCGCTGTAACCGTTGGTCGCAGTCTCAACGTTAATCCAGTTGCCATCACGTGCGAACTCAAACAACTTATCACCAGCCTGAAGCTGGGTAACAATATCAAAGCTGGTACCCGGCCCTCGGCGCAGATTCACCAACGACGCATCTACCGTGAGTTCCGGCTGACCAGAGTTCAGTGCACTGCCGGCCTCCCCTTGCTGCACGGTACCGTCGCTATCGATGATTACCGTGGCAACCTCCTGTTGCGGAAGCGCGATCACTGAAAAGTTGTCGTTGCCGGCAGTGTCGCTCGAGTTGGCCGCAATAACCGTCGCGTTCAAAGGCTGCTCATCTGTATCGTTTGTATCGTTGCCAGCGGTAGTGGCACTGTCTGCCGGCACGATCCTGCCGATCTGCCCGGCGCCGTCATCACTGCCCGTGTTGTTCAATCCGTTAGGCAGATAAAGATAGGCAACGTAGCCACCAACCAGGATCAAACCCAATACGGCAACGCCACGTCCCCAGCTACTCAGCGAACTGACAAAATCCGGCTCTTCGCCCGGCGCCAGCAACAAGCGACTGCCCGATGAACGCACCTGGTCATTTTGCAGCTTCACATACACCAGGCCCACGATGATGGACAATGGCCAGATCAGCAGCAGTGACAGCACGCCAAGCTCGGTGAAAAACAAAACCGCCAGCACCAGCGTTAGAAACACTGCGGTAGCAACGCTGGTGTATGCCAGCCCGAGGGGGCCGAAAAACAGCGTTGCAGCAAATTGGGTAGAAAGTGACTTCAACATATTTATTCTCTCTGCGGAGGTAACTTTCACTCAGGGAAAGCACTCCCGACTGGTCAATTATCCTGCGAAACAAGGCGCGCTTTGTGCGCGTTGTCTACGCATGACCGCCGACTGTGTATTACGTCCTGTTTTCAACCAGCTTTAATGGGGGTGGATGTTCTAAGGGCCATAATGTCGTTACAGATTACATCGGTTTCAAGCCTGTTACTGGTGTCCAGGTTCTATTTGTGACAATTAGCCCACAACCGATTCAAAAGGTTAACAGATGGCGCCCTTGAGTTGAATCTCCGAATTATCGGTTGTTTCCAGTGTGTATCGCCGGCGGAACAACTAGAATAGTGACGCAGCCGACATTTCCACACCCCTGTTGGCCCGCATCGAGCGAATGAATCTATTTAGCGGACTCATTTCCGATGCAAGAAAGACGAATTATCAGCGCCTGATTTTCGATTGATGACAAAAATTGTGTCAGGCCATCTCCGGCGAACCGGGACAGCTTTACACTAACGCTTGCTCGTGCCACTCCTGCGCATTTTCAGCACAGGCCGATACATCCGTAACAAGGAATACTCATGCTTAAACGCCTACTGACAGCTGTCGGTTTATTGGTTGCATTATCATCCAATTCAGCATTCGCAGTTTACTTTCCTGCTGGAATCGATTGGGCCAACCCATCCCAGCAGCGATTTGTGCTGTCAATGTATCTAAACATCCTTGGACGCGCGCCATCCGGCGGCGAACTGCGTACCGCCAGCCAGAGCCTGGCAAGAGCGGACAACAGCCAAACCCGTCTGGATCTGTTTAAACAATTTCTCGAAAGCGATGAGTACCGCCGCACCTTCTCTGACAGCAGCGGGCAATGGATGGTCTACCGCGCCGCCGACCGCAACTACAACAACGGAAACGGCGTGTGGCGCTACCGCGCTGCACAGAATCGCCCACAGGGGTTTGAGCCATGGGATTTAAGCGGTGCCAGTTCAGAGCAAATCGCAAAAACGATGGCCGCCTACTACAACACTTATTGTTACGAAGGCAGACCGTGCATAGCCGAACCTGAAATCGCTGCACGTCGCCACACGCCAGTGCCGGTTCAACAGATGGCGGACACCCATGCCTGCGCTGATACCTCTGCGCAGATCGCAAGATTTGAATGGGTGGCATTCAACGGCACCACTTACCCCACCGGTACCGATGCCACCACACTGTGTATGGGCAGCCACTACTACAAAGCGGTAGGTACTGTGTTGCACCGTTTTCAATGCGACAGCGGCTACAGCAATTGTCAGCGTGATCGTGCAAGAGATATTCGAGGGGAGCGCAGCGGTCAGGACGCCCAGGGCAACCCGGCGTTATTTTTTAGCGATGGCACCAGACTGGTCCTAACCAACTACGACGACATCCAGAGAGCGAATCAGTCTTCACAACCACGTTTGCTGGATGATCAGCACGCCTGCGCAGACTCAAGCAAAATAACCCGCTACTACCAATGGCAGGGATCGGATGGTACCTCTGAATCTCACGGGGTAGGAAACAACATCGTCTGTATGCGTGACTACTATTACGTCATTGAAGGTATGACGCTCAAGCATCACGCCTGTGACAGTGGATTTACTAACTGCCGCGTCGACTCAGCGCAAGATGTCACCGCACAGCGCAGAACCCGAGTCGATGGTCAGTCGGCGCTGCAGTTTCGAAGTGGTACAACACTGTCTCTGCTGAAAAAAGCACCTGCGGGCACGGCAAATTCAAACACGAACAACTCAACCGGCCTAACCAACAATCAAACCATTACAACAGGCCCTGCGCGCCTGGCCGGACAACACGACTGTGGTGTTGCCACCTCACGGTTAAGTCAGTTCCGCTGGTCCAGACGCGACGGTTCAACCGACTGGCCTGATGGAGTAGATGGTCGATTTGTGTGCCTTGACAATGCCTTCTATGAAATCGAAGACTTTACCTTACGGCACTACGAATGTGCCGGTGACTTTCAAAACTGCCGCCAAAGCCGCGGTAAAGATCTGATTGCCATTCGCGACAGTAAAGACAACAATGGTTTGAGAACATTGATCTTTGCAAATGGCGAACAGCTGTCACTCATTAGTCGTTAAACTGCTGTGCTCGCGTTGCCGGTCAGTTTGATCGGCACGCATCCTTGGCTGTTCCTACCCCTACTTAATCAACTCAGGCCCTGCACACAGCAATGCTGTCTTTTTCCCAACTTGGTATCCGGCTCGGCACACGAGCGCTACTTGAAAACAGTACCTTTACCATTCATCGTGGGCACAAGGTGGGAATCACCGGCGCGAACGGCACCGGTAAAACTACGCTACTTTCGTTAATCCTTGGCAAAATCACCGCAGATACGGGTGATTTTGAGATGCCGCGCAATCTGGTGATTGCACACGTTGCACAGGAAGTCGAAGCAACAGACAGAGCGGCGGTCGAGTACGTTATAGATGGCGATGCCGAGCTTCGTGAATTGCAAGCGGCACTGGACAAATCTACTGACGGTATAAAGCAGGCTGAAATACACAGTGCCATCGAAGTGGCCGGCGGTTATACCGCAGAGTCCAGGGCCGCTACCCTGTTAAACGGCCTGGGCTTTACCCCGGATCAGATCAACCAGTCAGTTAAGAGCTTTTCCGGCGGCTGGCGCATGCGCCTTAATCTGGCGCGTGCATTGATGTGCCGCTCTGATTTACTGCTGCTTGATGAACCGACCAACCACCTGGATCTCGATGCTGTTATCTGGCTGGAGTCTTGGCTGAAACACTATGCCGGCACATTGATTCTTATTTCGCACGACCGCGAGTTTCTAGACAACGTGGTCAATGAAATTGCCCACATCGAACACCAGAACTTAAAGCTCTACAGCGGCAACTACTCACAGTTCGAGCGCATCAGAGCTGAGCATTTGGCCGCACAGCAGTCTGCCCATGAAAAGCAGCAGCGCGAGATCGCACATATGAACAGCTATGTGGCTCGCTTTCGCGCCAAAGCCACCAAAGCTAAACAGGCACAGAGCAGGCTCAAGGCATTATCTCGACTGGAGCTGATAGCACCGGCACATATCGACTCGCCGTTTAAGTTCTCATTTAAAGCACCGGATAAGCTGCCTAACCCGTTGTTGCGAATTACCGATGCGTCGGTGGGTTACGACAAGCCACTGCTCGAAAAAATCAAATTCGAAATGCACAACGATGCACGAATCGGTTTGCTTGGCCCTAACGGTGCCGGCAAATCAACTTTTATAAAAATGCTCGCGTCCGACCTGCAAACAATGAGTGGTGAACTGCACTTTGCCAAAGACACCAAAATTGCCTACTTTGCACAGCATCAGCTCGACCAACTCACGCTTGAAGCCTCCCCTATCGATCACTTAAAACAACTCGATAAGAATGCAGCAGATTCAGATTTAAGAACCTTCCTTGGCGGCTTTGGCTTTCAGGGAGATCGGGTTTTCGAAGCTGTAAAACCGTTTTCCGGTGGTGAAAAGGCGCGCCTGGTACTGGCAATGCTTGTGTACCAGAAACCAAACCTGCTGTTGCTGGATGAACCAAGCAACCATCTCGACATACAAATGCGCCATGCACTGACCGTCGCGCTGCAGGATTTCCAGGGTGGCATTGTATTGATCTCACACGACAGACATTTACTGAAAATGGCGTGTGACACACTGCTGCTGGTGAATGACGGGCGCGTAGAGTCATTCAGTGGCGATATCGACACCTATCCGTCGTGGCTACAAAATCGCAATAAACCTGCGCAAGGCAGTACCAGGCCTGAAGCATCCACACCTGAAATTTCGCAACGCGAGAAAAAACGTATAGAGGCTGAGCGCCGGCAACAACTTGCACCATTGCGCAAAGAAGTTACCTCACTGGAAAAACAACTTGAACGGCTGACAGGCAAGAAAGAAGAACTTGAAAACAAGCTCGCCGATGAATCACTCTACGACGACAGCAACAAAGAAACACTTAAAGACCTGCTGTGGCAGCAGGCAGAGCTGTCCAAGTCTATCGAGCAAGTGGAAGAAGAGTGGATGGAAAAAGCAGAGGAACTACAGCAGGCTCAACAATCAGTGTCGTAAGTAATACTCTGTCAAAGCCATCATCTGAAAAAGATCTTTGTTTACGAAGCCTTTTTCTCAATGGCTTTCTCGATAGATGCTTCGTATTTGTCCTGCTCTTCTTCTTTAAAACCTTCATGTATTTCAGCAATGCGGCCGTCTCTGTCAATCACAACACTGGTTGGCATGCCTTTCACTTTGAATAAGTC
>CALLLY010000437.1 GCA_938008205.1 uncultured Granulosicoccaceae bacterium | reverse complement strand
GAGCCAACTATTGGCCTGCACCCGCGTGACAATCAGATGCTATTGGGCACGCTGAGTAAGCTACAGAGACACGGTAACACCGTAGTAGTGGTTGAACACGATGAAGATACCATCAGACAGGCAGATCATGTGATAGATCTGGGCCCTGGGGCTGGTGTAGAGGGAGGCACTATTGTCGCCCAGGGTACGCTTAAACAACTATTGAAGAACAAAAACTCTGTCACCGGTAAGGCGCTTGCCAATCCGTTAAGCTATCCGCTGTATCCTCGTCGTAATGCCAAAACAGACTGGATTGAAATAAAAAAGGCCAAGTTCCACAACATTAAAAGTGTTGATGTAAGAATCCCTGTTGGCAAGCTGACTTGCGTGACCGGTGTATCCGGCAGCGGCAAAAGCACGTTGGTCAGATCGATCCTGGGCAGCAATCTAAAAACCTTGCTGGCCAAAGATAAACAGCGCGGAAAAATCAAATTGACAGGCTGTCAGTCACTGGCGGGCTACGATGCACTGACACGCGTGCTGGAAGTCGACCAAACACCGATAGGCAAAACGCCACGCTCGTGCCCTGCCACTTATGTCGGATTCTGGGACAACATCAGAAGGATATTTGCCGATGCCACCGAAGCGCGAATTCGTGGCTACACTGCCAGCCGCTTTTCATTCAATGTGAGCGAAGGCCGGTGCTCCTCCTGTGAAGGACAGGGGCTGACCAAAATCGAGATGAGCTTTCTACCGGACGTTAAGGTGCCCTGTGATCTATGCAACGGCGCACGCTTCAACACCGAAACACAAAGTGTTTTGTACAAAGGAAAATCTATCGGTGATGTACTGCAAATGAGCATCGATGAGGCAGTGGAATTCTTCAGTGCACACAAAAACGTACACCACCCGCTGCAACTGCTGAAAGATGTTGGCCTGGGCTACCTGACTCTGGGACAGCAAAGCCCGACGCTGTCCGGCGGCGAAGCACAGAGAATAAAGCTGGTGTCAGAGCTGAGTAAAGCGGGTGGCGCGGGCAGTGACCGACGCGCAAGAAAACTCAGCCACACGCTATATATTCTAGACGAACCGACAGTGGGCTTACATATGGCTGATGTTGAAAAACTGATCCATGTGCTGCATCGCCTGGTCGAGTCAGGCAACACCGTGGTGGTTATCGAACACAACCTGGATTTAATGGCCAATGCGGACTGGATGCTCGATATGGGACCAGAGGGTGGCGACGCTGGCGGTAAAATAGTCGCACGTGGCACACCGGAAAAGATTATTCAGTCAAAGTCGTCGCACACTGCGCCCTATTTAAAGAAATTACTGGCCTGACCCGGAACCATACGCATGGATAACAGTGACAACGAAGTCTTGCAGCAAGCCGTCACGTGGCTGGACGACGGACACCGTGTAGAATTAATTACTGTGGCAAAAACCTTTGGGTCTTCCCCCAGACCACCAGGGTCTCTTGCCGCAGTACGCGATGATGGACATCTTGTCGGTTCTGTGTCTGGCGGTTGTATTGAAAAACAACTGGCAATACGTATTGACGGGGAAACACGCAGCCGTTCTTTTGCACATGAAATAAGCAATGATGAAGCAAAGAAGTTCGGTCTGCCCTGTGGCGGCAAAATAGAGCTGGTATTCGAAGCACTCAACGACGCCACTGAGCTCAAACGTATCATTGACGATATTAAAAATCGCAGGCGCATTGCACGCACACTCACACTCGACACAGGCAACACTGAAATTACCGAAGTCGATCGGGATACGCACTTCCAATTCGACGGGCAACAGATTCGAAAAATATTTGGACCCGGCTGGCGCGTGTTACTTATTGGAGGGGGCCAGCTGTCGCGCTTCGTTGCACAATTCGCACAGGCACTGGACTACGAAGTTGTAGTTTGCGAACCCCGCCCGGAGTTTATCAGCGCCTGGAATGTAGACGGCTGCATCATCACCGACGCTCTGCCGGAAGACGCAGTGCTGCAGTATGCAACAGACCATCACAGTGTGGTTCTGGCGTTAACGCACGACCCCAACCTCGATGACTCCGCGCTTATTGAAGCTTTGCCATCAAACGCCTTTTATGTGGGCGCACTTGGTTCGAAAGCCAACAATGAACGCCGAAAGAAACGCCTGGCGGGTATTGGGCTGGAGGCCAGTGAGGTAGAAAGACTACATGGACCCGTGGGGCTGAACATTGGCAGCCGCAGCGCAGCCGAAATTGCGATTGCGATTGTGGCTGAGATTATTCAAAAACGGAATGCCTTTGAACAAAGCAGCCGTACCGCACGTTAAAATATCACTCAGGCCCGGTACAGCTAAACAGGCGTCTACGCTGCTCGCTGATCAATTCTATGGCAATGAGAGTCGATATAATTCTCTATCGGTACTGGTTTGGCAATCACATACCCCTGCACAAACTCCACTCCGATTTTTGCTAACAATTTGCGGGCAGCCTGTGTTTCTACTTTCTCAGCAATGGTGCGCAACCCCATTGCCTTGGCAAAACTGTTAATCGAGCGCACCATGCTTTCATCAACATGAGAGCTGTCGACATTGGAAATAAACTGACCGTCAATCTTCAGGAAATCCACATACAATTCCCGCAAAGAAGACAACGAACTGACACCGGCCCCGAAATCGTCAAGCGCAATAGTAGATCCGAGCTTTTTTAGTTTACCAATAGTCGCGCTTGCCGCTTCGAGATTGTTTAGCACCGACTCTTCTGTCAGTTCAAAACACAGCCTGCTGCCATCTACCTGATACTGATTAAGCACGGACGATACAAAAACTGCGAAATCTTCACTGGTCAAAGATACAGAGGACAAATTAATTGAGAATATATCCTGCGACATAGACGCCGGCACACTGGCAATAAACGCCACACTGTGGCGAATCACCCATTCGTCAATTTGACCCATTAATCCGTAGCGCTCGGCGGATTTCATAAACTGCAATGGAAAATAGACTTTGTCTTTACGATCAGCGTCAAGCATGCGCACGAACAGTTCATGATGCCCCGGTTCGTTTGCTGCAGTGTCCAGCAGAGAGCAGATAGGCTGCGCACATAATGCAAAATTTCCATTTTCAAGAGCGCTCTCCAGGCGCGGCAACCACAACTCTTCAGAACCGGTGTCGATCCGGTCAATGTCATCAGCAGCATAAACATGCACCGCATTTCTGCCCTTGTTCTTTGCTTCGTAGCAGGCGGAATCTGCCGCCGACACTATTTTTTCAAGCTTGCTTTCACCTGGAGTAAAGTGAACCAGGCCCATGCTGCCACGCACAGGAAACACTTTATCTGCAAAGTCAAAATGGTAGGTGTTAAAGAAACGGTGAATTCGATTTGCAACACCCACTGCTGCATCCAGCGTACAGTTTTCCAGTACGATGGCGAACTCATCACCACCGAGTCTGGCAAGCATATCTTCTGCACGAATGCGCGATGCTAAAGCAGTTGATAGTTCGATCAGCAATTGATCACCGGCTGCGTGACCACAGGTATCATTAACCTGCTTAAACTTGTCCAGATCTATCAGACAAAGTGCATGACCGGGTATGGTGTTTTCTGTATCGTAGAACAGGGTTTTGAGCTTTGAATCGAAATTAACCCGGTTGGCAAGCCCGGTTAACGCATCATGGTTGATTTGATGTTCCAGCTGACTGGTGAGCTCTTTTTCGGCAGTGACATCACGCAGCACGACCACGCAACCTTCACGAGAGCCGTCAACACCGCGTACCGGGGATACAGTTTCGTTAACCGCGATTTTGCTGCCATCAACACGCAGCAGATATTTATCAAAATTAGTCACTGACTCTGACTGATAACAATCTTCAGATTTTAACGGCTTTCTGCGTCCGCCATTGTCCGTTTCTGCCGCCCGAAATATGCTTTGTATTGGCAGCCCGATAACATTTTCACTTTGCATTTCCAGCATCTCTTCAGCCGCCTTGTTAGCGAACTGAATCGAGCCGTCTGCATCGGCGCTTATGACCGCGTCTCCAATGGCAGACAACGTGACACTGGCTCGTTGTTGCTCACGAAACAAACGTTCGCTTTGCTGATGCTGTCGCTTTTCGGCTTTGTGTCGTCTGGTATTCAGGACAACAATGATACCCAGCACGGCGAGCAAGCCCGCGGCAATCAGAAGCCAACTCAAAAACGCAGCTGTTGTGAGGCCGCGCTGCTGCGAGATGCGAATAGTAAATGTTTGGTGTCCGACAATAAAAGAGCTAAGCCATTCACTGGGCATCAGCCATTGTGAAAACAGCAGACTGGTTTGTGGCAGAAGCCGACTATGCAAGACGGTTGCATTGTCCATCGTGTATTCTGACTCTCCCTCAATTAAATCCAGTTTTATTCCCAGTTTGCCTAAAACATCCGCAGATAATCCGAGTTGACTGAAATCAATTTGCAACCAGTAGCCACCACCCATCATCTCGCGTCGATCCCGCACCATGCGAGGGATGGCAGCGGTTTGGTATAGACTGCGAATGACAAACACACTGTCACTGCTTGACCATGAGGAAGGCGCAGGCGCAATAACTGTTCTGGCAGTTTCAGTTGAGCGCTGTATGGCATTCACTACAACAGAATCTGAACCCAGATCAAATCCGGTCATAGTCGGCGCTGAGGCGGGCTTCGCTTCTTCAACCATAGAATGCAGGTTAAGGGTCACCGGGAAAAAATATTGTGCACCATCAGTACCGGACCAGACTTGCGAATCAGTGCCGGTGGTGATTTTATTTCCGGCCTGATCAAACCACCAGATAGCAGGACCACTGTCGTCACCAGCCTGTTCGCGCTCGACGGAGTATTGCGGCAATTTATCACCACCCACACGGTCGAAGCGACCGAAACCCTGCACAAAGGAATAGTTGTCAAGCAGGGCTTTTGCTACAGCATCCTGCGCTGATTCGCCATTTTGATATCCCTGTAACGCGCTGACAGATGTAGCAATTCCATCTACCACATCCATAGCACTTCTGAATGCCGACGCTACGTTATGAGCGTCTGTTTCAAAATCAAGCTTCTGGCGATTTAAACTAGCATCAAAAGAGTAGTATAGGGAAAAGCAGACGACACATAGTGTCGACAGGATTAAGGCAGCTCTCCGCAGAAAG
>CALLLY010000436.1 GCA_938008205.1 uncultured Granulosicoccaceae bacterium | reverse complement strand
GTCTGGCAGAGCTGATGGTTGAAGCAGGATTGCCGAAAGGTGTTCTCAATGTGGTAAATGGTGACAAGGAAGCGGTGGATACGTTATTGACGGACGAACGCGTGCAGGGCGTGAGCTTTGTAGGTTCAACTGCCATTGGGCAGTACATCTATGAAACCGGCTGCGCCAACGGCAAACGCGTGCAGGCGCTGTGTGGTGCAAAGAATCATATGGTAGTGATGCCGGATGCCGATATTGATCAGGCAGTAGACGCTGTAATGGGTGCGGCTTATGGCTCTGCCGGCGAGCGCTGTATGGCTGTATCGGTAGTGGTCACTGTTGAAGACAGTACTGCAGATGCACTGATCGAAAAACTCGAGCCGCGTGTTCGGGGGTTAAGAGTTGGTCCTTACACCGATGCCACTGCCGAGATGGGGCCGGTGATTACGCCGGAATCTAAAGATCGCATTAACGGATATATAGAACGTGGTGTTGCAGCAGGTGCCAGGCTGGTGGTCGATGGTCGCGATGTCAAAGTGGCTGATCACGAAGATGGTTGCTTTGTAGGTGGCTGCATATTCGACAACGTCACCAAAGAAATGGATATCTATACCGATGAAATATTCGGCCCGGTATTGAGTGTTGTTCGAGCAAAGACCTACGAAGAAGCGCTGAAGCTGGTTAACGATCATGAATATGGCAATGGCACCGCGATATTTACCCGTGATGGTGATGCAGCACGGGATTTTGTCGGGCGGGTTCAGATTGGCATGGTCGGTGTAAACGTGCCAATTCCTGTGCCGGTTGCCTATCACAGCTTTGGTGGCTGGAAGCGCTCATTGTTTGGTGATCACTCTATTCACGGGCCCGAAGGTGTGCGTTTTTACACTCGATTAAAAACAGTCACCACTCGCTGGCCGTCAGGTATTCGGGAAGGGGCTGTATTTAACTTTAAAGCCGGTGGTGAGCACTAACACCAGTCTCAATCTTACGAAATAGTGCCGCCGCTTTAACAATGCACCGGCGGGCACGCTTTCTGCGGCGTGCTCAGCCGGTGGTTTTTGCTATGGCCGGGCGTTCCGGCTAACCGGAGGGACACTGTTGTGCGCAATTCCTATCGTTTCTCGCAGCTGGTTCGATCTTTGGCTGCTGCGCTATGCGCTATTGCACTTATCAGTGCGTTTCACTTTTGGTCTACGGCGTTCTTTCAGCATGAATCCGTGGATGCCACGCTCGCGTCTGCTTCTGTAACACAACAAACAAAGTCACCATTTACCGTTGTTGCCGGTGATAGAAGTGCTGCCAGAAAAGCAATGGAACCGGTATTGTCGATGCCTGTGGTGGCATTGTCAGCGGATGTACAGGCATTGATTGAGCTTAATAAGTTTCAGCGCGCCCGGGCACTGTTGTTGAATCAGGCGTCCGATGCCGTTGCCGCCGGAGACGATAAATCGCTTGCGGCCACGCTGTCTGAATTAGGTGAGGTGTCACTTCTCGAAGAAGACATCGACACTGCAGAAGTTTACCTGGCAGAAGCGCTGGAAGTTTTTGAACAACTGGATGATGAAGTCGCCCAGGCCAGTGTATACATGCAGTTTGGTCGATTGCATTTATTATCCCGTCAACGTGCGCGGCTCGCGTCAGGTGCCTATGACTCGTTGTTGATCGCTCGCTGGAAAATTGCGCATGGCCAGTTTTACAGTGCCGAAGCGGATCTTTATCGGGTGGCTGAAAGCAATCTTGGATTAAAGCGCTTCGGGGCTGCAGCCAGCGCCTATGAAACGTTGTATCGTGGCTATATGAAGGTGGGTGATCACTATCAGGCGCAGGTTGCCGGGGTTGAAGCGATCAAGTTACATACATCTGCTGGTCGTATGTTTGACGCTGAAGCTATGCAGCAACGAATGCGTAATCAAGGCATCAGTGAATCAGTGTTTGATGCGCTGGCGCCAGAGCTCGATGCGCTTACTAGCGAATTTGAAAACAGCGTTAAAGCGATTGGCGTAGCTCGGGACCAGGCGTTACTTTATAACCAGTTGCAGGCCAGGGGTGATGTCGTCAATGCGTGGCGTTTCAGAGAACAGGCCAATGCGTCACTGGCGAAGGCTTCCAAGCGCGCACAATACAGGAGCCAGCCAGATGTGCTGGCTGAGTTGTATCGATCCAATGCCAGCATGAATAGCGCTCGCGACTCATTGTTAAAAGCGCAGCGGCTGTATCAGCAATACGATATCGATACGTCTAACCTGCAGGAACTGCAAACACAAATTTACTGATGCGGGTTAATGTATAACTATGCTTACTGCACCAGCCAGGATGCATCGAGCTCGTTGAAACTCTCACAGCCGAGTTGCTGCAACGTGCGTTTGATTTCATCGCGATATATTTCAATGACCTGATTGGCTCCATCCGGTCCCATTGCTCCCATACCCCAGTAAAAACTGCGACCGGAGAAAGCCATCTCTGCTCCGAGCGCTTTGGCTCTTGCCACATCAAGGCCTGTGCGAATGCCGCTGTCGATCATGATTGTCATGCCCTTATCGCGATAGTGCGCCAGTTCTTTCAGGCTTTGCATTGTTGAGGGTGCAGCATCTAGTTGTCTGCCGCCATGATTTGAGATCACCACGCCATCAACACCAATAGATAGTGCTGTTTGCATATCAGCGTCATACTGAATTCCTTTGAGCACCAGCGGCCCTTTCCAGAGTTCACGGATCATTTCAACCCGTTCTTTGGTGACCCCCTGCATGTTGAAGCTGGTTAGAAAATCACCTAAGCCCTGGTCGGGTGTGTCTTTATAGCGCAGTACGTTGACGAAGTCCGGTGCCCCTTTTTGTACCGTATTGAGTGCCCAGCGCGGATGGGTTAATGCCTGCCAGATTATCTGCGGGGTCATGCTGAAAGGCAGTTTCAACCCGTTTTTCAGTTCGCGGTTGCGCTTGGCACCGACGGGAATGTCCAGAGTCACTACCAGCGTGTGGTAGCCGGCCTCAACCACGCGGTTTAACAGGTCTTTCATGACCTCAATTTTTTGCGGTACGTATAATTGAAACCAGCAGACATCCGGTGCGGCACGGGCTATATCTTCAAGATCGGTGGTGCTTAGAGTGCTGAGTATGTAGGGTATATTTGCCCGTTGCGCAGCTTTTGCCAGCGCCAGTTCTGCACCGGGCCACATCATATTACCCAGCCCCACCGGCGGTGCGCCGAATGGCATCGCGTAGGTTTTCCCGAAAATCGTTGTACTGAGATCTGCGGTGGTGGCGTCCCTTAGATAACGCGGTGCAAGCAACACTTTTTGCCAGTCGTCGCGGTTGCGTTGTTTGCCCAGTTCTTCATCAATGCCGCCATCAACATAGTCATAGGCAAAGCTTGGAATGCGCTTTTTAGCACGGGTTTTAAGATCGGCAATCGAAGGCAGTCGGGTGTCGTAGCTCATGATAAAATAGTCAGTCGAAGCGGATGGGCAGGCTGCAAATGCAGTGAAGCATTTTACAGCTGTTCCGGATGATTCGAAGTTGCGGGCTCCACAGTATCTTTACTGTCGCCGTGATAATTATCAACCGTTAAACCATCAATAATCCTGGTTAATTGAGAATTCGAGTGGCAAAAAAGTTTTATGTGGTTTGGCAGGGCAGAGAAACCGGTATCTTTACCGACTGGGCTGGCTGCAAGGCGCAGGTTGAAAAATTTGCCGGTGCGAAATATAAGTCTTTTCCTACTCGCGAAGCGGCTGAGCAGGCTTTTTCCACGGGGCCTGCAGCAACAGGCCCTACAGCAAAACGTGCCGCAGATTCTTCTGATGCAGGAGTCGGGAAAAAGCCTGTTAGCCGAAAAAATACCGTTAAGACCTACGATGCGACCGAAGTGGCGAAGGTAGCGGCAGATACCAAAATTTTCACCGATGGCGGTTGTGAGCCCAACCCGGGCGAAGCAGGTACCGGGGTGGTGATTTATCGTGATGAGCAACTTACCGAACTGTGGTTCGGGTTGTATAACCCTGCGGGTACCAACAACACGGCTGAGCTTAACGGTTTGCTTCAGGCGCTGATATTCGCGAGAGACGAGATTGCCCGCAGCCGCGAGGTGGTGATTTTTTGCGATTCGAAATACGCCATCCAGTGCATTACGCAGTGGGCTGTTGGCTGGGAAAAAAATGGCTGGGTCAGGAAGGGCGGTGAGATTAAGAATCTGGCACTGATACAGGAAATATATTCACTGTATCAATCGTTAAAGCAACAAGTGAAAGTGCTGCATGTTAACGGACATGTCGGGGTTGAAGGTAATGAGCTTGCAGATCGGATGTCTATTAAAGCGATATCTGAGCAGGT
>CALLLY010000435.1 GCA_938008205.1 uncultured Granulosicoccaceae bacterium | reverse complement strand
ACAATACCCCCGGTCCGTTACCACCGGCAGTGTGATTGACGACTAGTGTGTTACCGCCGTTGCTGAGTGTCTGTTGCATTAAAACTTTTCTTGCAGAATTGGATGCAGAATTTCCCAGACGTTGTCCAGCATCACCGGTTGCGCCTTTTCGTTAGGGTGTACGCCGTCGCTCTGAAACCATTCCAGCCCTGATTCCAATCCCGCCAGCAGAAAAGGCACAAGATGCGCGTCGGTGTCTGTAGCGATATCCCCGAATGCGTTACTAAAAAGCCGGGTATACGCTGCGCCATAGTTACTGGGGATTTGCATACCGACTATCACAACTTCGGCGTCGGCATCGGAGGCAAGTTCAGACATTTGTTGTAGATTCTGCTTCATCTTTTTTATCGACAGACCCCGTAAGCCGTCGTTGCCACCAAGCTCGATAACAACTATCGCAGGCTGATACTCATCGAGCAGGCCGGGTAGTTTGGTCAAACCATTGGTCGTCGTGTCACCGGAAACACTGGCATTCACCACCTCAACCATAAAGCGGGTGCCTTCTATTCGATCGGTGAGTCCGGCAACCCAGCCTTTTTCCACCGGAATTCCGTAGGCCGCACTAAGACTGTCGCCAACGATCAGTATTTTATCGGACGCAGCCGCAGCCATGCTGCTGGTTACCAACAGCAGTATGCCCAGCCAGCAGTTGACTAAACTCCGGCTGGCCTTGCCGCGCGGCAGGCTTGCTATTCTTATGTTGATCATCATGTTAAGAAAAACCTATCGCTTTGAAATGCCACTGTGGGCAGTAGATTGAGGTATCTGACTTGCTTGTTTATCAGAAACCGCGAGCCCACCGCGTGTCTACCGGAAAAACATACGAACGAATGACCATTTTACAAGCCACAGAACTGTGCAAACAGGTATCCAGTGCGGATGGAACCCTGACCATTCTTGATGATATCAACTTGTCCCTGAACACAGGCGAAGCCGTGGCAGTCATCGGCCCGTCGGGTTCCGGGAAGTCTACGCTGCTGGCGCTGCTGGCCGGACTCGATTCACCAACCAGTGGTGAAATTCAATTGCTCGATCAACCACTGCATAGCCTGGATGAAGATGGCAGAGCCGCAGTGCGTGCAGGTCAGGTCGGGTTTGTGTTTCAGTCATTCCAGTTGTTACCGGGCTTAACCGCACTTGAGAACGTGATGTTGCCACTAGAGCTTTCGTCAATAGACGACGCAAGATCAAGGGCACAGCAGCAGCTGACTCAGGTTGGGCTCAGCGCTCGTGAAAAACATTTGCCTGCGCAGTTGTCCGGCGGTGAGCAACAACGAGTGGCACTGGCGCGGGCGTTCGTCACTCAGCCTAAAATTCTCTTTGCCGATGAACCCACCGGTAACCTGGATCGTGCCACCGGAGATGCGGTGGTCGAGTTAATGTTTACCATGCGGGCGGAAAATGACTGCGCGCTGGTACTGGTGACCCATGACCAGCGCCTGGCAGAACAATGTGATCGCGTCTTAAACATGCAGGAAGGGCAGCTGCATTGAACGCCAGAGCAGGTACCACTGTCGGCATAGCGCTGCGGCAACTCAAACGCGAGATTCGACTACCCGAATACCTGGTGTTGTTTTTTGCCCTGGTGCTTTCGGTGGCTGCTGTGACTTCGGTTGGTTTTTTTGCTAACCGGGTAGAACGCGCTATGGCAGCACAGGCAGCCACACTGCTTGCTGCAGATGCCACAGTATCTTCACCACAACAGATCAGCACACAGTTGCGGCAGCTGGCCGCAGAAGGTGATCTTGCTACTGCAGACGTCACCGAGTTTCCCAGTGTTGTTTTAAACGATGACGGTGACACAGCGCTTGTTTCGGTTAAAGCGGTCAGCAATGAATATCCGTTGCGTGGTGATGTACGCCTCAGCGATGAACTCTATGGCATCGACTACGCGGCGACCACCACTCCCGCAAGTAACGAAGTCTGGATAGACCCTCGTCTGGCCGGTACGTTATCCATTGAACCGGGAGACTCTCTGGCACTGGGTGAGTTGCAAGTGCGCGTTGCCGCTCTTATTGCGTTTGAACCTGATCGCTCCGGTGATGTTTTCCAAATGGCACCCAGAGTGATTATGCCTGCAGCAGACCTTGTTGCCAGTGGTCTGTTGGGTGAAGGGAGTCGTGCCCGTTACCGGCTGCTGGTCGCTGGCGATGAGTCGAGTATTGATCAGTTTGAACAACAGGTCGAAGCACTGGATGATGCTGCACTGCGTTATCAGAATGTGGAGCAGGGTCGACCGGCGGTGCAATCGGCGCTGGTAAATGTACGTAAGTTTCTGGGGCTTGCTGCAGCGGTTGCGGTATTACTGTGTGGTGCTGCGGTGGCACTGGCGGCGCGACAGATTGCCGAGCGCGATATGGATACCAGCGCGGTGATGCGGGCATTCGGTGCGCAGTCCGGTATGGTGGTTCGTATGGTATTAATCCGGCTTGCGGTGATTGCTCTGATTGCCACGCTGCTGGGTAGCTTACTCGGGTATCTTGCGCAGTTTGTGCTCTCGGCGTTACTTGCTCAGTGGTTTGTCACTGAGTTGCCATCACCGTCTTTGCTGCCGCTTATCGGTGGTGTGGGCAGTGCGGTACTTGCGCTGGCGGGATTTTGTGACCCGGCAATTACCAAAGCAGTTGATGCGCCGGTGGTGCGTGTACTGCGGCGTGATCTGCCAGTGGCGCGTCCGTCCGTGAAGCTTGTGTTGTTCAGCGGTTTAGTTGCCATGTTGTTGTTACTGACGTGGCTTACCAGAGACATCAAGCTTGGTGCACTGCTGATTCTTGGAACCCTTGCAGCTACCGGGTTGCTGTGGGTCATTTCACGTGCATTAATTGCGCTTGCCAATCAATCAAAGTCTGCTTTCTGGCGTCGTGCACTTGAAGGCATCCGCCGACGGCCCAACAGCGTGAGTTTGCAAGTGTCCGCTTACAGTGTCGGTTTGTTAGCTTTATTATTACTGGCCATTGTACGCAGCGATGTGCTCAACGCCTGGCAACAACAAATACCGGAAGATGCACCCAATTTTTTTATGATTAATGTGCAACCACAGGAAGTAGAATCAGTTTCGCAGTTCCTGGAAGCCAGGGGCGTTACACAGCCAACTTTGTACCCGATGATACGCGGGCGGCTGGAGTCAATTAACGATCAAGCCATTGGTGAAGGCGGCTATAAAGACGAACAAGCCAGGCGCATGTCGGAGCGTGACTTTAATTTGTC
>CALLLY010000434.1 GCA_938008205.1 uncultured Granulosicoccaceae bacterium | reverse complement strand
GCTGACGTCCACCATGATTAGAAACAATGATTCCATCAACGCCATGATCTATAGCTGCCAACGCATCATCGGGGTGCAGTATGCCTTTGATCAACAACGTGCCCGGCCACTGCCGCCTGATGTCTTTAACATCATCCCAATTCAGCCCCGGGTCCAGCAGTGATGGCAGCAGTGCCGCCATGCTTGCCAGCCCACCTGCCTGTTCATAGCGTTCGTAATTGCCAAACTTGATGTTTGCAAGCTGCTTTCGCATACGCAGCAACCAGGGCAGTTTAGGCGCCATGGCAATCATATCGGTTAAGCTGAATTGCGGTGGAATAGTAAAACCATTGCGCAAGTCCCGCTCACGACTGCCAACCAGTTGGTTGTCTATAGTCAGCACAATGCCGTCATAGCCGGCTGCTGCAGCTCTTGCGATATGTTCGTGCGTAAAACTTCTGTCTTTGTATACAAAGATCTGCATCCAGCGCGGAGCTGCACCCGTTTGCGCCAGTTGCTCAAGTGTGCAGACCGAACCATGGCTCAAGCAATACCCGGTACCGGCAGCCTGTGCCGCACGCGCTGCCTGTTGCTCTCCGTCAGCTGCAAACAATCCGGCAAGCCCGGTAGGCCCGACAATCACCGGCAGCGTTAGTCTGTGCCCAAAAAGATTGATCGATGTGTCTCTGACCGCGGCGCCATTGAGCGGCCGTGGCACCAACGCCCATTGATCAAGAGAAGCCTGGTTGCTGCGCAGGGTCAGCTCATCACCAGCGGCGCCATCAGAAAAATCAAACACCGGTTTCGGTAACACCCGCCGAGCAAGTCCACGCATTGCCTCGATACTGTAGGCTTTGCGACGCCAGTCTTTCACCGCTTTATACAGCGGTGATTTGCTGGCGGTGGCGCTGTGATCAGTACTATCAGTGTCATACATACAGTAAACTGTAGCGCAAACGCCTATCGTAAATAAACCTGGAGTGAAGCATGATTGAAGATCCTCCCCTGCTAAAGATCAAACGCAGCTTCCCGCGCCCCACATCAGCACAAGTGGCAAAGCTCAGCGGTGTGGCAACCGGCTTTGTGGTCGATTGCATGGACGGCAGAGGTGCGCTACACGCCAACATAAAACCAATCGACGCATCTCAAACCTCCTTTTGTGGCGTTGCAGTCACCTGCGACTGCGGGCCAGCCGACAATCTGGCCGTGTTTGGCGCACTGGATTTGTGTCAGCAGGGAGATGTTCTGGTACTGGCAACAGACGCTTTTGAGGCAACCGCCGTAATTGGCGATCTGGTCCTTGGTATGGCAAAAAACAGCGGCGCCGTTGGCCTGGTAACCGATGGGTATGTGCGCGATATCGTCGGTATACAAGAGGTCGCACTGCCCTGCTATGCCGCCGGCGTTACCCCTAATTCTCCAGCGCGAAACGGACCGGGCACAGCGGGCCTGCCCGTTACTATGGCAGGCGTGCACATTAATTCAGGAGATATTATTCTAGGGGATCTTGATGGCGTGGTGGTCGTACCGCACAACAAAATAGATACCGTTATAGAAAGACTTGCAGGCGTTCTTGCAGCAGAAGCAGAACTGGACGCACGTGTGAAAGGCGGCCTTAAAATGGCTGACTTTGCCCGGGAAATCCTCGATAGCAACAGAGTCATTGAAGTGGATTAACCAATCGCTTCAACGTGATTCATTTAACTCGTCTGTAAACTAAACAAACTAATGATGTCTGATGATAACCGCCTGCTCTTGTGGATTTTTCAAACTATATCCTCCAACCTGATATCTACAAAACGTGCTGTGGCTCGAAAGAATTGTCCGTCACACTTTCTCCCACATTTTTATGTCGATCAGTGAGTAGCTTTTTTCGACAAACAATCAAACACTGAATTGAAACCAGTTAGATACGATCCGGCCGATTAGACCAGGCAATGCGAATGATTCCAACGTGCTTGTGTGTATGCTAATCTGGCTGTGAGTCGGTGGTGCAGCTTCGCAATCATCGTTGTTGCTGGTATATATGCGACTGATGGTCGAATGCGGCGCTCCGGGCGTGCTACGTTGTCGGCATCGTGCATGCCGTCTGTCAGCACAGGTGGTCACCGAAGTCTGCAACCTATGCTCTCGAGCATACACATACCATTGTGCGTGTTCTTACATTGTAATCGGAGGAAAGCAAATGCGATTGAACAAATCCCTGTTCAGGGGCTCTCGGGCAGGTAAAACACTCGGCCTGGCAATAATTGCGACCAGTCTGGCCAGCACAACAGCACACAGCGCGGACGAGTTTGTGCGCATGGTGTCGGGGCCGTCCGGCGGTTCCTGGTATCCACTCGGTGCCAAAATCATGCAGGTCATGGAAGAGGAAATCGACGGTATCACTACGTCAAACACCTCGGGTGGTGGCATCTCTAACATTTTGGCCGTGAACGACGGTGACGCCGAAATTGGCTTCTCCTATGCACACACCGCAGCCAATGGCATGAACGGCACTGGCAAGTTCAGCAAGCCACAAAAAAATGTCCAGCACCTGGCAACGCTGTATGGCTCAATGTTTCAGGTAGCCGTTCGTGAAGACAGCCCGATCAAATCCTTTGAGGATATGCAAGGCGCGAATATCTCTCCCGGAAAAGCAAAGTGGACCGGTACCGCGTTTGCCGAAGCGATTCTTAACGCCTACGACATCAGCTTCGACAGCATTCGTGAGAACGGCGGAACCGTGCATCACGTCAGCTATACCGAATCAGTTGCACTCATGAAAGATGGCCACATCGATGCGTTTATGGCCGCAACCAATATGCCGCAAGCCTCATTCATAGAACTTCAACAAAGCCCTGGTATCCGCTTTATCGGCATTAACGATCCGAAGAAGCACCGGCAGATTCTTGATGACAATCCGGGATTTGTACCTGGCGTGATGCCTAAAGGTGTTTACGAAAGCGTGACAGAGGACATCAACACGCTCGGCATTACCGTCAATATCGTAGTCAGCGCCGACCTGTCAGAAGATCTCGTCTACAACATGTGCAAGTCATTGTGGGCCAACCATGCGAAATTTGTTGAAGTGAAAGGCGTCTGGAGCAGGGTCAAACAGGAAGATGCTTTAAAAGGTGTTGCCATTCCCGTTCACCCGGGCGCTCAAAAGTGTTACGACGAGCTCGGCGTTAGCGGTTAAACCACATCGTCTCCACCACTGATAAACCGGCCGTTTGGCATAACCCTATGCTCGGCGGCCGGTTTGTCCACAACACTTCACACCGAACCGTTGTAAACACGCTATCAGTCAGTGTTGTGCAGGTAAGTCAAAACGAATTCCGGCACGTAAACAACCACCACCAATCGCTTGTTAGACGTGCCTGATGATTCTGGTGCCACGACGGTTTACGAAAAAGACAACAGCAATCCTGATCGAAACGAGGCCTGAATGAGCAACGACATCGAGAAGATTACCTACGAGGAGGCACATGAAAACGGCTTTCTTGAGCGGTTATTACTCGATCGCCGCATAACGCTTGCCAACGCAGTCTATTTCGGCTGTGCGGTCGTCGCGATCAGCCTTGCGGTATTTCACTTATATGTTGCCGCATTCGGCACGCCCGAAGGTCGTTCGTTCCGCACAGTGCATCTCAGTGCCATGCTGGTCCTCGCCATCTGCATGTATCCATTGTTTCGCAGCTCTCCCTGGGAATCTCTGGCGCAGGGCGATGCACGTGACCCCCTGCGCAAGCTCGGTTTTGGTATTGATCTGTTGTTAATCCTTTATGTGATATTTGTACAAATCTGGACGCTGTACGACATCACGGCATTCCATATGCGCTATGGCGAAAAGGAAACGCCAGACCTGATCATAGGCGGCTTGTTAATTCTGGTGATACTCGAGGTAACACGCCGTGCAGTGGGCTGGGCGATGGTTATCATCACCGGTTTTTTTATCTTTCATGCGCTTTACGCTAACCACTTTTTCGGTTTCTTTTACGGCCCACCGGTACGCTTTGGCAAGTTTATCGACACATTGTTTATGTCGAGCGACGGCATCTTCGGCATACCGCTACATGTGTGTGCGACCTATATCGTACTGTTCATCATTTTCGGTGCCTTACTCATACGCTCCGGAGCCGGTCGATTTTTTATCGACCTTGCAGTTTCACTTACCGGACACCGCACCGGCGGACCTGCGAAAGCGTCTGCGGTTGCCAGCGGATTTATGGGCACGGTGTCAGGCTCGGCCGTTGCCAATGTTGTGACCACTGGTGCCTTTACCATTCCACTGATGCGTAAAGTCGGTTACCGCCCCAAGTTTGCCGCAGCGGTAGAGGCCTGTGCCTCTTCCGGTGGTCAAATCACACCACCAATCATGGGAGCGGCGGCTTTCATCATGGCTGAGTTTTTAGAGACGAGTTTTATTAACATTGTACTCGCGGCCATCATTCCGGCCTTTCTCTATTTCGCCACGGTGTACTTCATGGTGCATCTGGAAGCAGAGAAGAACAATATCGGTAAGATCGACCGCAAACTGCTACCGCAAACCGGAGAAGTGTTAAAGCGCGGCTGGCATTTGTTGATCGCGCTGCTGGTATTGGTGGCGTTTCTGTTGCTCGGCTACACGCCGATGAAATCAGCCTTCTGGGGCATTGTCGCCCTGCTCGGTCTGAGTTTTATACGCGCAGAAACGCGCATGAGTCCGGTCGACTTTCTGGCAGCACTTGAATCCGGTGTACGAGCTACGGTGCCTGTCACTATTGCGTGTGCCTGCGCCGGCCTGATCATCGGATCGGTTTTTGTCTCCGGGTTAGGCCTTAAATTTACCCAGGAAGTGATCAATATTGCCGATGGCAGCCTGTTGATTCTGCTCGCGCTGACCGGAATTTCCGCCATCATTCTGGGGATGGGTATCACAACGACCGCCGTCTATATCACCGTTGCCGCACTGATTGTCCCGGCGCTGATCAAAGCCGGTATCGAACCGATTGCGGCGCACATGTTTGCGTTTTACTTTGGTGTTGTATCGACGATCACACCACCGGTGGCACTGGCAGCATTTGCCGCAGCCGCAATCGCCAAAACCGGCC
This sequence comes from uncultured Granulosicoccaceae bacterium, assembly GCA_938008205.1. Lineage (GTDB taxonomy): Bacteria > Pseudomonadota > Gammaproteobacteria > Granulosicoccales > Granulosicoccaceae. The sequence goes on along the minus strand of CALLLY010000434.1, from coordinate 6,230 downwards.
CGATGGCAACTGCGGTCGAATCAACAAGGGTTGGTGTTGCGAAGTATCTTGTGCCACTGGCGTTTGCATTTAATCCATCGCTGTTACTGGTGGGCCCGAGCTGGCTTTCAATCATCTCCACCATCGTCGCACTGTTTGGACTATATGTGCTATCGACCGGTCTGGAGGGCTGGTATCGAGGACGCCTGAATCAACTGATGCGCCTTGTTGCTGTAGTTGCCGCAGCCCTTATGCTGATGCCACCAACCGACACCATTGGCGGACTACCCGGATACCTCTACTGGATTATCGGTGCAGCACTGGCCGCCGCTGTATTGGGGCCTCGAATGCTGCAGGCGCACCGCCAGACTGCAGATGCTGCAGGTGCAAACGTTAGCACCGGAGACACATAATGCTCGGCAAAATTTTTCTCGGTAAGTTATGGCACTGGGCATTGTTGGCCATTGCTACCGCGCTGCTGTGGTTTGGCGGCACCAACCGTCTGCATGTCATCGAGTTCAACAGGTTTATCATTGCAATGCTGATCGGCACCGTCGTATTGTTGCTGTGCATTTTACGCTTTACCCATACGGGAGAGCAGATCACACGTGATCCTATTGTTGATGACTCGATCGATTAGTAAGTTGTTGCCTCCGCCAAATACTCAGTCTCAGTGCATTGACTGATCTGTCGCCTTTTTTCACACCGCAAAGTGTTGCCATTGTTGGTGCTACAGAAAATATTATTCGTATTGGCGGGCGTCCACTCGACTACATGCTGCGCTATAAGTTTCCCGGGCGCATTTACCCGGTTCATCCAAAGCTTGCAAAAGTACAGGGTATTACCGCTTATCCAACGCTCAGCGATATACCGGACAATGTTGAACTATGCATCGTGGCAGTGTCTGCTGCCCTCACTGAAAGCGTTGTTCGCGAAGGAATAGCTAACGGTATCAGAGCATTCATAGTATTCGGCTCCGGCTATGCAGAGTTAAATCAGGCTGGCGCGGACGCACAACAACAACTGGCTGCATTGTGTCAGGAAAACGGAGCGCTGCTCCTGGGGCCAAACTGTATCGGTTGCGCAGACAGCCACCCGCGGCTCATCGCGTCATTTTCAACGGCAATGGAAACATCTACCCTGAAGCAGGGTCGCTTTGGATTCGTGACTCAAAGCGGTGCACTGGGTTCGTACTGCCTGGCCATGCTTGACCGCCAGGGGCTGGGCTTTAGTAAGTTTATAGCCACCGGCAACGAAGCCGGTGTCGATCTGGCACAGGGCATCGCCTGGCTGGCTGAAGACGAAGCCACTGATGTTATAGGTGTGTACATTGAAGGTATCAAAGACGTTGCCGCATTTAGAGATGCCGCTTTACAGGCAGCCAGGGCCGGCAAACCTGTTATTGCCATTAAGGCTGGCCGTTCAGCGGTAGGCGCAGAAGCAGCAGCTTCACATACCGGCTCTCTCGCCGGTGAAGACGTTAACTATCAGGCGTTCTTTGATCAGTTCGGTATTGTGCGTGTCAATTCACTTTCCGAGATGATCGATACAGCAAGGCTTGCAATCAAACAACCGAAACCTTCTGGCCGACGTGTGGGTATAGTGACAATCTCCGGAGGTGCCGGTGTATTACTCGCCGATGAATTAGCAGACAGAGGTCTTGAAACATCAGATTTTTCTGCGAGCACAAAGGAAAAGCTACGCGCCGTACTTCCCTCCTTTATTCATCCCGCAAATCCACTTGACCACACCGCAGCGGTAGCCGGTGATCCACAATTGTTTGATGATGTGATCAATATCGTCGGACATTCAGATGATCACGACTCAGTGATTGTTTTCAGCGGGTTACTGGACAGTATTGCTGAAAAACTGGTGGCATCGCTGAAAACAGCGTTTTCAGGCTCACCTAAACAGGTGGGCGTAGTCTGGCTTGGCGCCAGTGCTTATGTTTTGAATGAACTGGATAAAGCGGGAATACCCGTGTTTGCGGACATACCACAGGCGGCGAGCGCTTTCGAAAACATTGCTTTTGCCACCGAACAGCAACAACGTTTATGTCAGCGGCCTGATCGACAATGGCCTGTACCTGCAGCGAACCCTGCGGTTGAAATAAATACTCGCACACTGACCGAACACCATGCAGCACAGCGTGTTCAGTCTTTATGCGACATAGCATTCCCAAAGCAAAGCCTAATATCAAAGCCTGTAACGCAAACGGAAGTTGAATCCCGCGCAAGCGAATTGCAATACCCGCTGGCAGCCAAACTGCAAAGCCGGGACATGACACATCGTAGTGATCTTGGTGGTGTGCTGCTGAATTTAAATTCCACAGCAGACGTGCAAGAGGCGATTGACTCGCTGTTTGCGCTGGCAGATTCCCTACAGATTAGTTGTCAAGGTGTCTTACTTCAGGAGATGCATAGTGTCAGCTATGAACTGATTGTTGGTATCAGAAAAGATGAATTGTTCGGACCGTTGCTGGTGGTGGGACGAGGCGGTATTGATGTTGAGCTGAGGCCCGATGTACAGATTGCAGCCCTGCCATTATCGGCGCAGGAAATTAAAGCGCAGCTGCTTAAGCTCGATTCAGCTGAACTTTTTAACGGCCACAGAGGCCGCGCAGTGGTTGATCTGGATGCGCTTGCACAGAGTCTGGCGACACTGACGAACGGTTATCTGAAGGACAACAATCTTGTGGAGCTTGAGCTTAATCCGCTGGCGGTTACCGTCACAGGTGAGATCATCGCGCTTGATGCACTGGGCACCGAGGTCTGCCAGTGACAGCATACATTTGTCGTCACCTGGCAAACGCATTTGATATCAAGTGTGACTGACAAAATAATCAATCAACAGAACTAGAGAAGACTATGGGTGTTCTGGACGGAAAGGTTGTAGCGGTGACAGGCGCCGGACGAGGCATTGGTCGAGAGATCGCACTGGCCGCAGCAAAAGAAGGCGCGTTGGTGGTGGTTAACGATTTCGGCACCTCGGCAGATGGTGAACGGCAAGACGATGCACCCGCAGCAGAAGTTGCCAGGGAAATCGAGGCCGCCGGCGGCAATGCCTACCCGAACTTTGCCAGCGTAGCTGACCCGGCCGGGGCTAAATCAATTGTCGACGACGCTATTAATCAATACGGACGCATAGATGCTGTGGTAAACAACGCGGGTTTTCTGCGAGACCGCATCTGGCACAAGATGAGTGCAGTTGACTGGCAGCAGGTCATCGATGTGCATTTGAACGGTGCATTTCATGTATCCAAAGCCGCAACGCCCTACTTCCGGGAGCAACAATCCGGCAGCTTTGTGCAGTTTACTTCTACCTCCGGGTTACTGGGTAATTTCGGGCAGGCAAATTATTCAGCAGCCAAGCTCGGCATCGTTGGCCTTTCACAATCAATTGCACTGGATATGGCGCGCTATGGTGTGCGCTCCAATTGCGTGGCACCTTTTGCATGGAGCAGAATGATTGCCTCTATCCCCACCGATACCGATGAGCAACGCGAACGCGTTGAGAAGCTTAAAACCATGAGTGCCGATAAAGTCGCACCGCTGGTGTTGTTTCTGGCATCGGACCTGTCCAAAGACGTCACAAATCAGATTTTGTCTGTGCGCAAGAACGAGATATTTTTGTTCTCGAAGCCGCGCCCTATTCGATCAATGCATCGATCAGAAGGCTGGACTGCAGAAACTATCGCAAGCGATCTGGTACCTGCCTTCAAGTCCGATTTCTATGGGTTAGATCGTAGTCCAACACTTATCGATTGGGATCCGATATGAGTGGGCCGTTTATGATCCGTATGTGCAAATCAGTCAAACCATTTAAAAAAACAGGTGATTGTTAATCTTCACCATCACTTTGCGAGTAATTCAAACCGATGAGCTTCAACCCGGAAAAGCTGTTGGCCAGACCGCCAATTGAAACCCGCCATGAGTTAACCCGTACAGACACTATGTTGTATGCGCTGGGTGTGGGTGCTGGCAACAGTGCCGATGATCTTAAATTTGTGTTTGAAGAAAACCTCGTGGCTTTGCCAACAATGGCCGTTGTCATGGCTTATCCGGGCTTTGTCTGGCGCAACCCTGAATTGGGTGCAGACTGGAAAAAGCTGTTGCACGGAGAACAGCTACTGGAACTGTTTGCCCCGCTGCCAGTAGAGGGTTCTCTATACAGTGAAACAACGTTTGAATCCGTCTATGACAAAGGCGCGGATAAAGGTGCCATCGTGTACAGCATGCGAAAACTGTTTGATGACACCGGGACCCATCTCGCCACCGATACACGTTCAAGTTTTCTACGCGGCAATGGCGGCTGTGGTACACCAGAAACAAACAGATCTCCGGCACCAAGGCCACATGCAGTGCCCGAGGGCGACCCGGATATTGTCGTTGATCTGCCCACCGCCTTAAACCAGGCCATGATATACCGATTGTCCGGCGATCATAATCCGTTGCACATTGATCCGGAAGTTGCCAATGCTGCAGGATTTCAACAACCGGTACTACACGGGCTATGCACCTATGGTGTTGTAGGTCGCGCCCTGTTGGCTGCGGTTGCCGGAAATGATGCAACACGCATCAATAAACTGAATGTGCGCTTTTCAGCGCCGGTGTATCCCGGTGAAACTATTCGCACTGAAATCTGGCGAGAGCACAACAATACCTTTGCGTTCAAAGCCACAGTCACAGAGCGAGACATCGTTGTTATCAACAACGGATATTGCCAGATCACTTAACAAGGCCACCTAATCCAGACAACCTAACCCACACCACTCAGGAACTGTTATATGGCAAACACACTACGCAGAGCAGCGATAGTCTGCCCGGTTAGAACTCCGGTTGGCAAGTTTCTCGGTGGTCTCAGCAGCATTCCAGCCGGCGAGCTTGGCGCTATCGTTATCAAAGAACTTATACAGCGCACCGGTTGCAATCCCGAACTGATCGACGACGTTGTATTTGCACAAGGCTATGCCAACGGGGAGGCACCGTGTATCGGACGATGGTCAGCACTGGCAGCCGGGTTACCGGAAAGTGTTCCCGGAGTGCATGTTGATCGGCGTTGCGGCAGTGGCCTGCAAGCGGTGATCAATGCCGCCATGATGATACAAACCGGTGTTGCCGATGTGGTTATCGCTGGTGGTGCAGAAAGCATGAGTAACGTCGAGTTCTATAGCACTGACATGCGTATGGGCAAGCGCATGGGATCGAGTACGTTTCATGATCGCCTTGGTCGTGGCAGAGTCATGTCACAGCCGATTGATCGCTTCGGTGTGATCAGCGGTATGATCGAAACCGCAGAAAACCTGGCCAAAGACTATAGCATCAGTCGTGAGGCCTGTGACGAATACGCGGTTATGAGTCATCAGCGCGCCGCTGCCGCGTGGGCAGATAGAAAGTTCGATCAGGAGCTGGTCCCTGTAACCGTGCCGCAGCGTCGCGGTGATCCGGTAGTCGTATCCACTGATGAGGGGGTTCGAGCCGACGCATCCCTTGAAGGCATGGCGAAACTTAAACCGATTGAAGGTGGCGTTGTCACTGCCGGAAACGCCAGTCAACAAAATGATGCCGCCGCCGCTTGTCTGGTCGTCGCCGAAGACAAACTGGATGCCCTCGGTCTTGAACCGCTGGGCTACTTCAACAGTTGGGCCGCTGCCGGATGTGATCCATCACGCATGGGTATCGGACCGGTGCCGGCGGTTGAACGTTTGTTTGCTCGCAACGGCTTAAGCTGGAGCGATATAGATCTGGTGGAACTTAACGAAGCGTTCGCACCTCAGGTGCTGGCGGTGCTTAAAGGCTGGGGGTGGGATGACCGCGACAAACTTAACGTCAATGGTTCAGGTATATCACTCGGACATCCTATCGGTGCCACCGGTGTGCGTATTCTGGCCAACCTGATGTATGAAATGAAACGACGCCACGCAAAGTATGGCTTGGAGACAATGTGTATTGGTGGCGGACAGGGAATTGCCGCGGTATTTGAAAGTGTTTGAACAGGTATGGAGTGCAGTATTACAGTCGAATGTAACACAACCCATACAACCGTATGCCAAACCACAAGACTATCGCTTTGGGTGTTATTTTCAGATTGAATCGAAACCCTAATTAGTGCGCATCCAGAAACAGGGCGTAGCGAGGTTGACTCACGTGCGTGAAATTTTGCCTACTACATGTGGGCGCTTAGTCATTCATAAGTAACACCATGTAGTCGGTGAAAGTTCGCGTCGCGTGAGCCGACCGCAGTAGCGCTGT
>CALLLY010000433.1 GCA_938008205.1 uncultured Granulosicoccaceae bacterium | reverse complement strand
GCTGGCGAATAACTTCTCTCGCAGCTCTGTTACCTGCCTCTACCGCACCCTCGAGATAGCCATTGCTATGACCGGACAATCCTGCGGTTTCCGTACCTGCCCAGACTATCCGGCCTTGCCACTCTGACGCAGGTATCGCTGAACGTTGGCTGATTGGCGGGGCAAGATCATGAGGTGTCGCTGTTAACGGATCTGCTGCCCAGTCTTTATAGTGAACTGAGATCGGTTGTGCGGCCTTAGTTCCGAACAAACGGACTAACTGCTCTACCGCCAGTTGCTTTAAGTGATCTTCCCTGCCGATGCGATCATTAGCAGCAATACCAACAAACCCGAACAGTGCAAAGCTACGTTCCCCTCTTGGTGAGGCATCATGAATTTCGACACATGGACCGATCTGGCTCATCGCGTCTCCGGACAACCCCTGCTGCCGCCAAAACGGAGAATCATAGACGGCTACAAATTTGGCGTGCCCGGCCATCCAGGTGGGCATCGATGACAACAGCTGTTGGTTCTGACTGGGTAACTCCGGATCAAACTTGATGATACTGTCTGCCACTCTGGGAGGAACCGCCAATACAACACAGCGGGCACTGATCACTGCGGCAGGTTGATTCTGGTGCACTACCCCAACTTCAACTCCACTGTCTGTTTGAGTAATGGCTTCAATCGAAGTCCCTGGTCGAACAAATTCAGAAGCCAGGCGATCCTGCAAAGCGGAGATTAATCTGGCCATCCCGCCATCTATGCGTAATGACCCCGCCATAGAGGCACCGCCCATTCTGCGTTCCAACTGATTATTTCCATATTCAATAACGCTCAATCCATCGCTGTACTGTTCGTACACATGGCTTTCCAGCTCGAGTTCTTTGATCAGACCAAGCATGTTCTGCTGCCCGGGCCAGAACCATGAAGGTCCAAGATCTACGGCACCGGCTGCATGGGCGTGTGATTTCTCTGTATCTACCTGTGTGGAGAGTATCCGACCTCCAAGACGGTCCCTGGCTTCCAAAAGCATATAGGGGATATTGTGAACGGATAAACTATGAGCGACGCACAGACCGCTAAGTCCGCCACCCGCAATAATCACTGGCGGGTTGCGATCAGAATTTGTCATTAAACTGCTTCGAATGGGTTAGAGTCTGATTGTACCTATCATTAGATAGAAATACTTCGTTATAACTCACCTATTCATTTGATAGCGGCTCAAATCGATTTGCCGCAACATTTTTAACTACTTTGGTCACATCGAATAATTGACCGTTCATAGCGACGAATGCGCCCGGCCCCACTACCTGCAGTGCACCGATCGCACAGCCGATATTAAACACTGCATCGGTCTCACGAAAAGCCGCCGGTTGTAACGCCCCGGTAAGTACTACATGTTTATGCGGCGCTTGCGACAACACCCATTTACCCGTCTCGACCATTGTGTCCGTTCCATGGGTAACAAGTATATGATCGCTATCTGCTGCGATGACGGTATCGACGATCAATTGCCGGTCAGTGTCTGTCAGCTCCAGGCTGTCTTTACGCATAATCGAATGCACCTCAAATTCAAGCAACACGCCCATGCGCTTCAATAACTCACCGATGACCGGATCGCCAATCTGGTAATCACTCTTGGCATCAAAGTATATCTTATCGATTGTGCCGCCAGTGGTGACAATATTTATTTTCATTAAAACTCTGTTCAGTAAGAAATATAAACAAACGCACAAAAACTAACCAGCACAGTGCTGGTCGACTACCCGCTGCACCATAGGGGCAAAATGCGAGAAACCCGGTGTATGCATGGTGGCAGACTTACCAGCGTCGTCGAGATAGCGAACCGCTACAATGTCGATTAGATTAGGCTGTTTCTCAAACTCCATCACTTCCGCTTCTGACATGGCTCCACCCTGGAGATTCAGTGAATGAACAGACGCCTGTGATAACTCATTGAAGTACTCAGGGTTGGTTGCACATAAATAGCGTTTGGCAGCCACGTGGTATCTGACGCAATCAGTGACCAATGGCGGGAAAAACTCCTCAAGTATTTTGGCACCGGCTTCTTCATGATAGCGGTCTTGCGTATCGTCCATGCTAAAGGTGCCAAACTCACTGGTGAAATGCCCGATGTCATGCAATAGTGCGGCAACAATCAAAGTTTCGCTCTTCCCTTGTGATTCGGCCAGTGTCGCCCCCTGCAACATATGTTCAGCCATAGTGACCGGCTCACCGAGATATTCTTCCCCACCCCTTCGTTCGAAAATGTCGGCAAGAAACGCAACAATGTTTGTGGCGTTAAGCGTATGCACTGAGGCGCCCTTCTCTTCATAGCTCATGCAACTGTCTCCAGTTGTTGTGCAGTGAGCACAGACAGTTTGGACTGTAGTGCATCTTTATCTGCGTAGCACCCCTGCAACCAGCGCGAGCCGTTGCCTGAAAAGCCTTTTCGAGCATGCAACACACGCGTGTTGTCGACCAAAAAACACTCACCGGGCTCCAGACGAAAGGTCACTTCCATGGCCGGGTCATCGATTATTTCTCCCATGCGACGGTAAGCCTCATAAAACAGCGGCATAGTGTCGAAGCCAACATCGGTAGTGGCAGCCGCTGATCTGTTATTAAATCGGATCGCTGTTAATTCACCATCAGGTGCCAGCTCTATCATGGGTCGTCGCGCCTGTAACTTCACATCGTTTGCACCGGAATATTCGAAGCGCGCGCAGTGACTACTCAGAACGTTAAACCATTCAGGATTCTCAGCCTGCAGTTGGCGGGCGACAGCAAAACCATCCACCACCATATTGTCCCCACCGTCGGCAGAACTTTCCAGACAATACAGCACCTGAATGGTGGGCACCGGATCACGATACGGGTTATCAGTGTGTGCCTGAAGCCCCATGCCGGTATAGGCCAGATTGTTCGGGTTCACTTCGGTTCGCACATCAAAGTGACGACCATAATTGGTTTCGCGTACGTGGCCGAAAAGATCGACCACTTTAAAAAGTGCAAGTTCCTCAACAGGACCGCCAGCCAGTTTACCGAATCCATAGCGGGTGATACCGGCCAGCCAGTTCCGCAAAGCGTCTTCTGACACTGAAACTTCGGTAAAGTCAGCCAATGGAACCTGAGCGCTCAGGCTTGAGTTCCAGAGATCGATACCTGGCCGTGTCCAGCCAAAAGGCATATCCGGCCGATCGTCATAGGCATGCGCCACCAGCCAATCAGCGCTGTAGGTCACAGATTTATTGTCTGGTGAAAAGTACACATGAACAGAGTTGCCCTCGCACTGGGCGGCTGCGATTGTCGTGTCTTGCGGTATGTCGGCGAGGGTAATAAGGCGCTGGCCGTTCACCGCAGATCGGGTCTCACAGTCCCACGCATTGTCTCTTAGCCAGATTGCATGGAAACGCATAACGCGGTCTTTTTGTCGCAAGGTTAGATAAGAGCCACACGAGCTCGGCGTCACGTTTATGTCTGATTGGTTAGTGTTGATCATACGCATTAATCGCTCTGCTGTTCTGGCGCAAAAGCTTAACAACGTTGACTGCTTCAACCAAGCTTGCTCAGCTTCTTGAGGGTCCCATTGTCAGCGGGATTAGTCGCTCGGGCCCTCACTCAGGCACAAGCCACATAATCAGACTCAATAGATGAATTGACAACCCGACTACGTGGATTTCAGTATTTTCCCTGTAAATTCAGTCGTGAGCCCCACCTGACAGGATGGCGACTGAAATGAGTAGACGGAAAGTGCTTCAAAGTTAACGATTCCAGCCGAAATCCGAACAGAGAGACCAAAACATTTATGACAGATGGATCCGTTATAAGATAGTCGGCACAACAACTAAGAAATATGCTCCTCGCCAATAATCTCCGCAAAGGTGTCCTGCTTTTAAGCTCAGTGCTGGTTGCACTGCTACTGTGGTTGAGCGTGAGCTTTTTACTGGTGGCAAACTCCGAACGGCGAGATGCAAGAAACCTCAGCCATTTCATGGAAACAGATGTCCTGCTGCGAAATGCTGCGATCGCTTTGGCAGAAGAACGTTCCGCCTCCTATTGGCTCACCGGCATTGACGGTTTATTCTTCGCTGCCGAATCTCTGGTGAAGCCGCGGGCTTCCACCGACGTATCGATCTCGCGGGCAATCACGCAGCTGAGACAAATAATTGCCAACTCCGACTTCTCAAGCCACCTTCGTTTCCAGCCATCGCATCTGACCAAGCTTGTTGTCAGGTTCGAGTCACAAATAAAATCTATTGAAGATAAGCGGGCTGCTCTGGCAGAGGATCTGAAGAATCCGTCAAACCGTCGAGACAAATCCCTGCAAATCGATGTACTCGACTACTACCGGGAATTAATTGAGAGCGTTGAGCTACTGCGCCATGGCACAACCTATATAACCTCGGAACGTTCCCGGGGCATGCAAAACGTATTTGCAATCTCGGATGCAGCCTGGAACATCGGATTGTCCAATCAGTTGCTCACAGCACTGTTCGAAGGATACATAACCGGTGGCAATACCGCGCAGGGAGATGCTCATCCTCAGGCTACTGCGCTACACAGCAACATTGAAGAGTCACTGACCACCATCAGAAGAATAGACGCCTACGCAAGCATTGACAATGAACTGCATACGCTGGCCATTGATCTCACCGACTGGTATGGCGACAACTACCATAAATTTGTTCTAACTTTGTCGATGGCGTTAGCTAACAACACACCGTCACCGTACACCAATTACGACTGGAAGAAAACCGCGTCAACACTGGACGAACATATACAAAAAATATTGAGCCGAGCAGATGAGTTATCCCGACTAACGGTTGCTTCGGCAGAGTCTCGAGCTGTCAGAAACCTCACCATAGACGGGTTTCTGGTGATTCTCTCTATACTACTGATGGCCTGCGCATCATGGATAATCCGTCGTATGCATCATCAGGCAACTCATGATGAACTGACCGGTTTGTCTAACCGACGTGAATTCAAAAGCCGCTGCGAGGCTTTGCTGGAACCACATGGACAAGCCAGCCAGGTAAGTCTGTTAAAAGTGGATTTGTATAAATTTAAGGCAATCAATGACAGCTACGGGCAGGTTGTTGGAGACAAACTACTGCAACAAGTAGCTCGTAGAATAAAGTGTAACCTGAGTCCGAACATTCCACTCGCCAGACTGGGTGGTGATGAATTTGCCGTACTCCTCAACAATACCGACAAATCCAGAGCCAAATTCATTGGAACCAACCTGATCAACAAGCTCGGCGACACTTACGACATTGAAGGTCAGTCTGTGCAACTGGGTGTTTGTATCGGCTATGCGTGTCATCCTCAGGATGCAAACAGCAGTGAAGATCTGCGCAAAGCGGCTGATCTGGCATTGTACCAGGCAAAGAAATCCGGTCAGGGAACAATACAGCAGTACGATGCATCGATTGCCAAGCTGTTTAAGGAACGGCAACAGATGGAGGCAGAACTTAACCAGGCGCTGACCAACGGTGAATTCGAACTGCACTATCAACCACAGTTCGACCTCGAAAACTGTGTTGTCGAAGGTGTGGAAGCACTTATACGCTGGAACCATCCCGACAGAGGTATGGTATCTCCATTTCACTTCATACCAGTTGCGGAAGATGCAGGCCTGTTACCCGCCATTGGCCAGTGGGTGATCAATGAAGCAGTAAGGCAGGCAGCGCATTGGCGCGACAACTATGGATTGCACCTGCGCATGTCAGTGAATGTATCCGCCCATCAATTTCTACATGGCGATGTTGTCGGCACTATTGCGAAGGCGCTGCAACGGGATAAGCTTGATGCTTCATCATTTGAAATTGAAATAACCGAAAGTGTGGCTATGGCGGAACTTGAGCTGGTCATTCGCAAACTGAATGCGCTGCACGATATGGGTATAAGAATCGCACTGGATGACTTTGGCACCGGTTACTCATCTCTGAGTTATCTGCAGGACCTGCCGCTTGATACACTTAAAATAGACCGTTCGTTCATCACTAAGATAGACAACGGTACTCGCACGCAGCAACTATTGTTGGAGAGCATTGCCAGCATGGCTCAGTTGCTGGAATATCACACGGTGGCCGAGGGCGTCGAGACAGATACCCAATTGCAACATGTGCGCGCGCTTGGTATTGATACTGTGCAGGGCTACTACTACTCAAAGCCGGTTAGTGGTGCGCAGATTCCAGAGGACGTTCGAGCAATCGATTCTGCGCACTGCAGCGGCAACCAATACGCTGCCTAGCAGGTTCGACAGAGTATAGGTGCAGGCTGTAAATACGCTCGCCAGCCTACATCAACTAATCTCTAGTCAGTAGGAATCCATACCAGTACAACATCGTCGACCGAGATATCTGTCTTTTCCAGTCCGACAATCATGGTTTCCACATCAAGCGCCTTCTGCTCCCATTCATCCTGAATACCATAAAGATCTTCGGCAAGCTCGTTCTCAAGCTCTTCACGATCCTCCAGCAGTTCCTCATAACGATTCTCGGCAGTTTTTAAACGCTGTTCCGCCTTTTCTGCCATGCGCCCTTTGCTTTGACTACGACGTATGCCACTGGCGATTGAACGTGTTCGACTGCGACCACCCAGCAAGCCCCCCAATAAGCCGCCAGCTATATCGAGCACCTGACTGGTGCGTTGATCTTTCTTACGGCTTTCGGCATCGAACTGTGCTTCGCGTACACGGTCTTCAGCTTTTTCGATTGAGGTATTGATCCGGTCAATCTTTTTTGCAAGCATTTCACGGATTTTGTTGGCATCTTTATCTGCCTGATTATCAGCCTCCTGCTCACAACGATATTCAAACTCGTTACGTAGTTCACCAACTCGCGAATACAGTTTCAGAGATGGATTAAAAAACAGTTCCAGCTCAACATTTCTGTAGAGATGATTTTTCAGTTGTGTTTGCGCCGACTTAAAATAGGTTTTGTTCTTAATTTTCGCATCAGGCAAAATATACACAGCATCTTTGGGTGCCTTACGGCTTAAATCTCTGTCATCGTAGTCGACAATGATCGCATCATCAGGATTTATAGGTCCGTCAAGTGGTGTAAATATCGCCTCCCACTCTGCTTCATGCCGCAGCTTGGCTTTGGTATCATCGAACAACAACTCTATACGCACCGCCAGCCCTGCACGCAATCGGTTGCCGGTGGCTGAAGCGCCCAGCTTGTCTGCATATTCAACACCGGGGTCAAGATAACGCACATCAACAGTATCAGCTATTTGCGGTATCACAGCGCTTTCATTATCTGCCAGTGGCGCATCTGCAGGCTCACTGCTTGCTGCCTGTAACGCCGCCGGTATAGCAGCACTGCGTTGTTCACTGGACGTCAGCTGACTTATCTGATCGCGAGTTAATGGACCGGGCAAATAAGACATCGCCCAACGCGTACCAAATACACGCGGTTTAGCCGAGCGAGTTGAATGAAGTACAAACTGTCTTTTATCTAGCGCTGAAATCGTTTTGCCGATGGCTGCAACATCAACCGATCCATCAGATGCCCCCATACCATTGAGCAGCCGGTCTTTGTCTCTTTCAGTTTGCAAACGACCGATCATCCAGGTACCGGCGTTGGACAAGGCTTTATAGTCTATATCTACCGGGTTCTGGGTAGACAGCACCAGCCCGACACCAAACGCTCGCGCCTGCTTTAAAATCGTAAGAATAGGCTTTTTACTGGGAGGTGCACCGTTGGGTGGCACATAGCCGAACACCTCATCCATATAAACCAGCGCGCGCAGATCCGAAGTACCCGGCTGCGCACGCATCCAGGTCACCATTTTCGACAGCAATAAGGTGACGACGAACTGCCGTTCGTCTTCACTCAGATGCCCCAGTGACACTATGGCAGACTGCGGCTTGCCGTTAGTGCCGTACAACAAGCGCTGGATATCCAGGCTTTGCCCTTCAGTCCAGCTGGCAAAAGATGGCGATGCCGCCAGCCCGTTCAACTTCATGGCCAGCTTGACACGATCAAATGGAGGGAAGAACGTATCGAGATCAATGACACCGAGTTTGCGCATCGGCGGCTGCTGCACCAGACCGATCAGCTTGCCGAGATCCAGACTTTGCCCTTTAGACCAGTACCAGTGAATGATGTTGGAAATCAGTATGTGCTCACGGCTCCCCAGTGGATCAGCCTGTATCCCCACCAGCCCGAGCAACGATGAGGCAAAGCCTTCAATTTCATCCTGCATGCTTTCGGCATCGGTGCCTTTGGCCGGGGCATCCAGATTACCGATAATATTGAGCGGGATTCCGGCTTCAGAGCCGGGGGTATAGATCGTAAAGTCAGCGGTGTCGCGAAGTTTCTGAATTCTGGATGGTTCGATGCCAGAGCGCGCAAGACCAGACTTCCAGAGCTCGGCCTTTTCCACAGCCGCCTGTGCGGGATCTCCATTGGCTTCAGACTCACTGATCCATGGCATAAAATCGGTTGGCAGCAGATTCGGGAATGTCAGTAGCAGATTACCCATATCCCCTTTGGGGTCGATAATCAGCGTAGGCACCCCGGATGACAGGGCCTCTTCCAGCATAACAATACCCAGACCGGTCGTCCCCGATCCGGTCATTCCTACGATCACTCCATGTGTCGTTAAATCCGATGCTTCCAGAAAAAGCGGCGAATCATCGCCTTGCGTGCCAAGGTAAAAATGGCCCGATGGAGGATTGATGCTCATTTTATTCAACTGCCCTTAGTAAGAACCTCATCAATTAACCAGCAACTATACCAAGTTAGCGGGTATTCCAGGATCACAGGTTGGTTAAGGGCGGAATAGTGGAAGAGCCAATGTAGCGGTAACCATCCGCCCCGACCATCGTGATTTTTACCCTGCCGCCCAGACTGCGCGCTGACATCGAGCGTCTGCAGGTTAATCCAACTTGAAATTGAGTACCGTTGCAGTGCCGGGTCAACACCAAACCATTCAAGCACGCTGTACCCTGGATTGGCTGCGGTGTGTGCCTGAACCATTCATTGAACCAGCCTGAAAAGTAGTTGCAACGCATACAGACCTGCAAGCTATGCACTACACGGGGGATACGCTCCGCTTCCCGAACACATACCCACGCAGGGCTCACAAGTGAAGTGCCAAATACTCAACTGCGTTGCTGCAATTTTGCAAAAATAATTGCAACGAACGTGTGTAAAAAAAGCGGCACGATTCCCTACTGCTTACCCTGACCTGCAGGTAAAATGGAGGCAATTCAACTACCTCACGGATCACCCTGATATATGGCTAAGATAGGCATAGGTGTCATTGGCACCGGTTACATGGGCAAGGCTCATAGCGTTGCCATGAACGCAGTGGGTGCAATTTTCGATACCCCACTCAAGCCGGTCTGCGAAATGCTCTGCGCAACCACCGAAAGCGGTGCCGCAGAAAAGGCGCAAGCATTTGGATTTAATCGCTCGACATCTGACTGGCGTGTGCTGGTTGATGATCCGGCGGTTGAAGCTATCGTGATTGCATCACCACAGTCGACTCATAAAGATATTGCACTTGCTGCTATTGCCAAAAGCAAGCCTGTCATGTGTGAGAAACCTATGGGCGCATCATTTGAAGAAGCCAAGGCCATGACTGAAGCTGCCGAGAAAGCAGGTGTTGTAAACATGGTTGGCTTTAATTATGTGCGTACGCCCGCCACACAGTACGCACGTCAGTTACTACAGAACGGTGACATAGGAGAAGTTACCTGGTTTCGCGGTGAACATACCGAAGATTTCATGGCAGATACCTCCACCCCGGCCAACTGGCGCACCCGTGGACGAGCTACCGGCACCATGGGTGATCTCTCTTCACATATGATCAATTGCGCTATCGCATTGATGGGCCCAATCGCTACCGTCAATGCAGACATTGAAACCGTGCATAAGCAACGACCGTCTGAAAGTAATCCTGATCAAATGGAGGAGGTGACCAACGACGACCACGCACACTGCCTGTGTCGCTTTGCCAATGGCGTGATGGGACATCTGTACTTCAGCCGGGTATCTACCGGTCGCAAAATGGGCTACGCCTACGAGATCTCAGGCACAAGGGGAGCTATCCGGTTTGATCAGGAAGACCAGAACGCCCTTTGGTTGTATCGCATGGAAGGCCCGGAAGCAGAACGAGGGTTTCGAAAAATACTCACCGGTCCGGCACACCCCGACTATTTCGAATTTTGTCAGGGCCCCGGGCATGGAACCGGCTATCAGGATCAGCTGATCATAGAGGCGAAAGATTTTCTCAACGCTATTCACAGTGGCAAACCCCAGTGGCCAACATTTCGAGACGCCCTGGAAGTTACAGAAGTCATTGAAGCCATGTGGAAATCTCACGACTCCAGACAATGGGTTAACGTGTAATTAAATTCAAATTGACGCTATGATCACAGCGCGTCCAGTTAATTTCATCTGTAGCCCCACGAATTTTGCAGGCTATGGCAAATCCGTACACAGGTACAAAACCTATGAACCAACTCGACAGCACTTGGTTAAGCGAATCTAACTGTGATTTCGCCCTGTTTCGACAAATCGTAGAACACCAAACCTGCAAGGATACCGTGCCGCTATCTGTAGAGATAAGTAGTGGTATCCCCACCTATTCAGGGGCAGAGATCGCCGAAAGAGTAAACGATGAAGCTTACGTTAAAGCGTTGCTGACTGAATGGAATCAGGTGTTCGATACCGGCGCGGGAATCATTGCCATAGATGGCGCGTATCCGGATACCGCAGTTGTTGAAGAGGCGACCGAAGCACTATGGAAAATCATAAAACTTGAATCAGAAGCCAATGACGGAGGCGGTGATCATTTTGCTGCTGCGGGTGCCAACAGCCGTGTCTGGAATGCTCACGAAAAACTTGCGCGGTCAAACCCGGAACTTTTCATACGCTACTACGCCAATCCTGTTATCCATCTCGCCAGCCGTGCATGGCTAGGACCTGGCTACCAGATTAGCGCACAAGTGAATGTGGTACATCCGGGGGGCACCGCCCAGGTCTGTCACCGTGACTACCACCTGGGCTTTCAAACGGTAGAACAACTCACGCAGTACCCGCAGAATGTACAC
>CALLLY010000432.1 GCA_938008205.1 uncultured Granulosicoccaceae bacterium | reverse complement strand
GTCATCAAGCGCTGCTTCAAGCTTATACGCCTCACCCAAAGACTTAATAGTAAAACGAATACAGTCAAGTGCCTGGGAAACTTTCTCGTCATAGGGCTGAGTAGCCTCAACTACCGGCCTTAAATATATTTCTTCATGACTGCTATAAGGTTCAAGAATCCGCTTAACATCACGAAACTTCTGGTAGTGCTGCAAACCGTCGCTGTCTATTCTTACTGCAAGCTGTAACAACCCTTCCGGAAAGGGTTCAGTTGATCCACGCAGGTAGTTCACCAATCGAATATATTCAGAATCCAGCGCGCCATCAGGTCGCTCTACATCAACAAATGACTGCAAAACAACGGGTGTCGCGCGCCGCAATGATCGTGGCCGGGTTACCGACTTTTTCGGATCATTTCTATCGACATCGGAAACGGTTTTAGACGGTGTTAAACAAGGCGTGTAAGTCCCCTCTTGCGGGTTTGCGTTGAGCACCAGCCACAATACCTGATTGACCCACCTCAGATGAGTCATTTCACTCAGTGCAACTGACAGGATAAGTTGTCTTGCAGCTCGCAGATCTTCGGTTAAGCCAGGCCACTGTGCTTCCTGCTCGGCGGTGACTTCTTCAGGCGTTCGAAGAGAAAAGTAAGCGTACAGATATTCTAGTGCAAGGGTAAGTTCGAGTCCGGCCAGCTCTTGTGACAAGTCCTCTATCATTTCACTGATTGAACCATAGGGTTTTGAAACTGACTCTAACAAACTGCCGGGGGTTTCATTCATCTCCTGGCCCTGCAGTACAAAATCAAGCTCCTGCCACTTTAGATTTATTTCGTAAGGATCGTATCGATCAGGACGTGCTGTCTCCAGGGTGGTTTGCGCCGACACGTCATGCAAAGGGCGTGATCTGCGTCGCATCCAGTCGACAAAGTTGACTGCCTGTATTGGATCTTTTGCGTCGGTGCGATTGGCAAGTCTTTGCTGAGGATCGTCTACTTCCCCTAGCGCGACGTCGGGATGATTAGAGGCCCAGTAGTGGCATGCACAATCACGAAAGTCGTGCGTCCACGGACTACACATAGATGAAGTCAGCTCACCGGGATGATAAACCGGATCAATCATGCCTTCATCATCCAGAAAGTGTCTGCGCCGGCCGTCCAGCACCACTGGATTGCCGGTAGGAGAACCATCTTCAGCGCGCTGTGTTAACGCAATAGTTAACGGTTTGTCGGGTTCGATCAGTCGAATAATCCACCAGCACGTTTCACCCTCATAGGGAGTTCTTACCGCTGCATTCTGGTACAGCGCATAGTCATACAGTTCTATGCGCTTGCCATCTTGCTCAACCCAGTGCAGGTACCACTCACCACCACCCAGCGCGGACCCCTGAGGACCGGCCAGCTGCAGGTTGAGCTTTTTGATCCAATCGGGTTGATGATGTTGGTCCGATGCCAGTAACGGGTCACCGGCAGGATCGGCATACACCAATCTTGCGCCTTGCCTGCCATCGGGGCCCGCCGGAGTCACTCCGGGGAACTCAAACACCAGGCCTGGAAAAAACCTGACATCAAGTTGTCGCAAGTCGAATTCCAGTCCGGGGAAGCAGTTTCCAACACCAGACTCCAGTAACGTCGATACCGGGTTACCCAGTATTGGTTCTGCATACTTCGGATTACCGAAGTTCTCTGTAACTTCAGCCTTGTTAAGTTTTACAGGAGGCTTTTTCATGATTTTTCTCCTGATTCATGTACCGGTTGTACCGTGTGCTTCCAATCCTGTTCCAGTCGATCCAGGTATCCCATCAGATGATCGTACTGACGACGCGTGATCGACAGCGGTACGCCCATTGAGTGACGCATGTAGGGTGGCATTCTCATGTCGTAAGTTTGATCGATGGTTTGCCGCGGATCGCGATATCGTATTTCCGCTAGTACTGGTTGTTGTTGATCTTCAATGCAGGTAGTGGGCGTTGAGTTTTTACCAAACGGTACTTTGGCAGCCTTTTGCACACCGGGCATTTTCGGTAACTCACTGACGTAACCAAACGGTGGTCTTACCAGATGTCGAACCCGATTCGGGTCGCGAATCAGGAAAGCACGAAGCACCGGGCTGTCACACATGCGGGCGTGTACCTGCTGGACCACTTGTGTATAAGGTAATCGATCGTTAGCGCCAGACTCGGGCGTCACGGAATCCCCCTGACCCGGTGTGTAACTGGGCACCAGATCTGCCAGCGGCTTATCACTCTCACGCATGGAACGCGGACCTAAATGCGGTGAGATACCTTCATCCCAATCGGGATTATCTTTATCAGGTTCACTCAGTAAAGAAGCATTACCAGCCAACGCCCACGAGCGCCGCTGGTCCAGATTCATCAGGCTTGCTGTCTCAAATATACGACGAAACAAATCGAGCACCTCGGCCGGTGAATCTTTTTCATCAAGCTCAATTGGAGGAAGGTCGCGATCTTCCAATTCATCTTTGATTGAATACATCGGCCGTTTATCCGGTGCAAAGTCAGGTGGACCGGCAAACGCTCTTGCCTGAGCCACATGGTGTTTACCGGCGACAGACAGATCCGCTCTAATCGTCAGATCGCACGTGTCATCAATGAGCCCCCATCCATTGCCTGAACCGACCCGCGCACCATCGTAACTGTCCATAGGTGTCGGCCACTTTGGCGTATTTTCGCTACGGAAGTTATACCCTACCCAGGGTGAATCGCTACTGAGAATGCGGTTTTCCTTACGCGTCATTTTGTGAATATTGCCGTACTCGGTGATCGGTGGTTCAAAAGCGCCGGGGGGCAACGGAGAGGCCGGTGCTTTACCGGCTTCAGGTGGACCAAATGAATCTCCTTTACCCGGGGTAAAACGAAGTCTGATCTGGTCAAGTCTTGATTTGCAGCTCCATGCTTCGGTGTTTTCTTTAAAGGTTTGTACTTTACCCAGTGGTAGTGGAGCTTCTTCCCGTACCAGCGGTGTCTGATCTTCGGTGTGCGGGCTGATAGCATGCAAGTGATGTGAGCGATAATTGCGAGCTGAAAATACTTTGCGTGCTATTGCAGCATCAGAGGCAAGCTTGGTCCGGGCTTGTGCTTTGCGATTTCCAGCAACCACAGTGAAACGCAGATGCTTAAGCTTAACCCCGCGCGACTCTAAAAACGTTTTGGTTACCGGTACTTCAATAACACTGCCATCAGCATCCTGTAGCCGGGCCCATAATTCAAAAAAGGGAGCGACTGGTTTGACTCGACCTTTGCGGTCTTTAAAGGCAACCGTGTCCGGCGTTTCTATTGTCAGTCTGAAAGGATGATGGCCGGTGCCATGAATAGATTTCGGCACCAGTGAAGGCGCGGGTTCAATCATAGTTTGAACACCGCGATGAGGGTTTTCATCAAGCTTCCAGCGATACGCAGGCATTGGATGCTTTGATCGTCCAACCCGCGCAATTGCCATAGGTGGATTAAAAAACACACTCAGTAGTCGACCTTGCTTCGGATCGCGGCCGCACCAGGGTTCGCAGGTAGATGGATCGGTATGGTGGCAATGCAGCGGGCCTGATTCGCTTGCTTGAGTTGAAGCGACTGTGCCAGAAGAAGGTTTACCACTATTCATGAGTTGCTCCTGCATTATTCTCGCACGCACGACCAAGGCTTTGTTCAAAATCGAAAATATTATCGGGATCTACCTGCGCCTTAATTGCCTTCAGGCGTTCGAGATTTTCCCCGAAATAGGCATGCAACACATTCCTGGTTCCGCGACGCGGATAATTTTGATAACGGTGTCCATTACCCATTGATCCTGCGATTTCCCCTAAACCGTTTAACCATGCTTCGGTGAGATGTCGATGGCTGTCAAACGTCCAGAACGCCCAGGAAAATAAATCCAGTGAGGCATTGCGATGCACAAAAGCCGACTCTGTGGGCGACACTTCATTGATAGCGCCACCATAAAATTCCATAGCAATAAAACAGGTCTTATCCGGCGCCTTTAAAAAATGCTCAACGATATCTCGCCACCGCTCCGCTGCGTGGTGTTCTGCCATAATCCATCCTTCCACCAGTGGCTTGGTGTTCATGGAGACGGTTGGCATGTCCTGACCGGGTGGATGCACGGTTTGTAACAACAGCTCGTTAAGCCGCGTGTAGCGATGCTTGTGCGTCCAGATTTCCACGTCTTTACGCGGATCTTTTATCTTCTCCATCAACGGACCGAGAGCGGCCTGAGCTTCCTGCTCCGAACCATCGTACAAACCACGAATATTCAAACACGGGATCTGACCAGTCGGGTGTTTTTCGTCAGGTAAGTACATCAACAATGCCTGATGGCCCATTTTCGGTGGTGCATCGTCGGAGTTAGAATAGCCCGCCTGCAAGAGCTCCAGCACTTCACAAGCTGTTTTTATTTCGTCAGCGTGACGAAGGTTGTAACGCAAACCAAATCCGAAGAATTTTCTGTCCAGCCTTTGAGGTGTATATTCTACGTCTACCAGCACACCAAACTGACCGCCGGTACCGCCTCGGACCGCCCAGTATAAATCTTCATTCTCCTGCGCACTGGCCCGAACTATACGACCATCGGCGAGCACCAGCGTAACCGCATGCACAAGATCGCTATTCATACCAAACAATCGTGCTGAGAAGCCGTACCCTCCCCCCATCATATATCCGGCCACACAGACAGACTCACACCCGCCACCTGGCACATGCAGGTCATAATGTTCAAGTACTCTGTTGAATTTACGAAACTGTACACCCGGACCACAGCGCACTCTGGGAGTATCCGGGTCGACAATCACGTGATCTATGCCACTGGTATCGATGACCACCTGATCGTTGACTGAATAGCCTGCAGTGCAGTGTCCTCCGGAACGCATAGTCACCTGCAAACGCGATTTGCGGGCAAACTTCAATGCCGCCACAACATCCGTTTCGCAAACGCAATGTATGATGATTTGCGGATACTGCTGATAGGTGTGCATGAAAACCATGCGATCGTCATTGTAACCCGGGGTACCAGACTCCTGAACATGACCACTAAGTTTTTCAATTAACTTCTCTAGATGCCTGGCTTTATACGTCGGAAGCCCGGTCTCTCGTTTTTCATAAGCCACCCAATGTTTTTTGTGGTGCTTATGTTTATGCTTACCATGCGCCATCTTGTTTTTCCATTTTCCAACAAGGTAAATCTACCACGAATACAAACGATATACTCAATTCGATCTGCGACTCAACAGCCCCTTGTGTTTAATATTGAATTAGCGCTAGTGGGCCGCTTGATAAATAGGGTGATTAACTTTTCACAGTTACAGCCGTCAGTGCAAGGCGGAAAAGCGCAGGCATATAGGTCATACGTCGAGTTTTTCCAACGCAGCAATGGCGGCTGTAGCGAAGACAAAGTGTTA
>CALLLY010000431.1 GCA_938008205.1 uncultured Granulosicoccaceae bacterium | reverse complement strand
GCATCAACAATTAGCCGCTCAATAGCTTCATAAGGTTGCGCGCCGACGACACCACTTTGCCCCGCAACGTAGGTGGGAACGCCGGTCACACCATAGTGTCGTGACTTACTCCAGTCTTCATCAACCAGGGGTTGGTGAGATCGACTTGTCAGTACCTCTTCTGCCTCCTGCCGATCCAGACCTACAGACTCTGCAACATCGAGCAACACGCCTACCAGCGCAATATTTTTTGTATCGACAAAGTAAGCGCGGAAGAATGCATCATGTATGGCATAACCTCCGTCCTGGGTCACAGCCCACGCCGCCAGCTCCTGGGCGAGTCTGCTGTTGTAGGTATGCGTTCGAACACCATAGGGCAGTCCTTCAGCATCCATCAGCGCTTTCATGTGAGCATTTTTTTCAGCAACTTCGCTGGCACCTACCCCGAATAACGCTTCAAGCGTTTTACCTTCGTTGGGTGTGTCGGGATGCAACGGAAAGTGTGTATAGCGAATAGCCACATCATAGCTGGATTTTATCTTGTCAATACGCACGGTACTGAGATAACACCAGGGTCAAACGTAGTCGCTGAAGACTTCCAAGGTTATTTGATCACTCATTGATTTGTCCTGTGGGCGACCGGTCAGGCCAGTTTGGTTTTTAAAAAATCGACAATTGCGTCTGCGGCAATTTCGGTTGCAGCATCATCTCTTCTGCCTTTGAATTCCACTATTCCTTTGGCCAGACCTTTTTCACTCAACACAACTCGCATCGGTATGCCAATCAGTTCCATATCGGCAAACATTACGCCCGCACGGCTGTCACGATCATCGAGCAACACGTCTACTCCGGCACTTTTCAATTCATCATAAAGCTTTTCGACGGTCTGTTTCAGTGTGTCGGATCGACGCATATTTATAGGTACCAGCACCACTTCAAACGGCGCAATCGGCCGCGGCCAGATAATACCTTTGTCATCGTTGTTTTGTTCAATGGCAGCGGCAGCAACCCGGGTAACGCCAATACCATAACAGCCCATAGACATGACGACGTCTTTGCCATTTTCATCAAGCACTGTGGCGTTCATCGCCTGACTGTACTTATCACCCAGCTGAAAAATATGCCCGACTTCGATACCCCTGAGTATCTGCAGTTCGCCTTTGCCGTCGGGCGACGGGTCACCCGCTTCAATGTTTCGCAAATCAGCCACTATTGGTGTGTCTGCGTCCCTGCCCCAGTTAATGCCAAAGTAGTGCTTGTCTTCAACATTAGCACCGGCACCAAAATCAGACATCACCGCTACCGTATGATCGGCAATAACCGGCATTGGCAACTTAACCGGCCCCAATGACCCGGGGCCGGCACCCACAGCAGCACGTATCTCTTCTTCTGTGGCAAAACATAGCGGCGAGGCCACCAGCGGATGATTATTCGCTTTGGTTTCATTGAGCTGATGATCACCGCGAACCAGCAGCGCCACAAGCTCCGTTTCGCACTCTTCACTGGCATGACAGATCAGAGTTTTGATGGTTTTCTCCACCGGCATTTTAAAATTGTCGACTAACGCCTGAATAGTTTTGGTATTCGGGGTATCGACCAGTGTCATTTCCTGCGTCGGCGCAGCTAACGTGTCCGGGCAGATTGACTCAGCCTTTTCCAGGTTGGCCGCGTAGTCGCTGCCGGTGGAATAGGCAATAGCATCTTCACCGCTGTCTGCGAGGACATGAAACTCCATAGAACCGGAACCACCTATAGCGCCGCTGTCGGCCTCTACCGCCCGAAATTCAAGCTCCATACGTGAGAATATATTGCTATAGGCCTGATACATATCATCGAATGTCTGCTGCAATGACTGTGGCGAAGCATGAAACGAGTACGCATCTTTCATAATGAACTCGCGACTGCGCATCACGCCGAAACGCGGCCGGACTTCATCACGAAATTTGGTTTGAATCTGATAATAATTAACTGGCAACTGCTTGTAGCTGCGCAGGTCACGGCGGGCAATATCGGTGATCACTTCTTCATGAGTCGGTCCGACACAATAATCGCGCTGGTGACGGTCCTTCAGTCGAAGCAGCTCAGGACCAAACTGCCCCCAACGGCCAGACTCCTGCCACAATTCTGCAGGCTGCACCGCAGGCATGATCAACTCAGAGGCGCCTGCCGCGTCCATTTCCTCACGCACAATGCGCTCTATTTTGCGCAGCACCCGCAAACCCAACGGCATCCAGGTATACAGGCCCGCGGCGAGACGACGTATCATACCGGATCGAAGCATCAGCTGATGACTGATAACCTCTGCATCGGCTGGCGACTCTTTAGTCGTAGATAAATGAAGTTGACTGGTACGCATTAAAATGCCTGTGCTGTTTCGTTAAATCTGCGATGGTTTTAAGGTGAGAAGCGCGAGTGTTAATGTAGCGCCCGGCTGCTTGTTGTAGGATAGCGGCCGATGCCGATAACATTGTCACATGGCCGCATCATCATAACCAGAACGTCGCATTGAGCACCGGATTATTGTGGTTAAAAAACACAACTGTTGCGCCGATGCCACGGCCTTAACTATGACAACCTTGTATTATTTCTAGTTATTTTCAATATTTGTATTTCTAATA
Organism: uncultured Granulosicoccaceae bacterium; assembly: GCA_938008205.1. Taxonomy (GTDB): domain Bacteria; phylum Pseudomonadota; class Gammaproteobacteria; order Granulosicoccales; family Granulosicoccaceae. Next base: position 5,996 of record CALLLY010000431.1, on the reverse strand, counting down.
ACCGGTCCCACTTTCAGTGGATTATCCTACACTTTATACAACGGTACACAGGTAAACCGAGGCAAGCTTTGACTTGGCCGCAACCGCGGCAAGCCCCTAACCTGTAACAACGAGAGTACTGCGCTATAAAAATGCTCGAACCCATTCGCGAGTGGTACCAGAGAAACTTCTCTGATCCACAGGCGGTCATTCTGGCGTTGCTGCTGTTTTCGGCATTTATGCTGATCTGGCTGCTCGGTGATATTCTGGCGCCTGTCATGGTCGCGCTGGTATTCGCCTACCTGCTTGACGGCGTGGTCACTGCCATGCAGCGCTACCACATTCCACGTCCACTGGCCGCAACTATTGTGATGCTGGTGTTCGTGTTTTTCTGTCTGGTTGTGTTGTTCGGCGTGATACCGCTGCTGTCACAGCAGGTCACGTCACTGATTCGCGAATTGCCGAAAATGATCGCCTCCGGCCAGCAACAGCTGTTGCGCCTGCCCGAGCTCTACCCGGCCATTTTTACCGTTGAGCAAATTGACGAGCTTATCGCCAACGGACAGCGGCAGGTCGGTCAAATCGGCCAGCGATTTCTGTCCTTTTCAATCGCCAGCGCAATAAACCTGTTCGTCCTGGCCATCTATGTTGTTCTGGTTCCTTTGATCGTGTTTTTTACGCTCAAAGACAAACAAAAACTGCTCGACTGGGCCGCCGGGTTTATGCCCAACAAAAGCGAACTGGCCGAGAAGGTCTGGGACCAGGCAGACGGCAAGATCGCCAATTACATCCGCGGCAAGCTGATCGAAATCATGATCGTGTGGGTATTTACCTACGTGTTCTTTGCCATCATGGGCTTAAATTACGCTGTGCTGCTCAGTGCACTGGTCGGATTCTCGGTGATCATTCCGTATATCGGCGCAGTAGTTGTGACCATACCGATTGCCATGATCGCCTACTTTCAATGGGGATTTTCGGCAAAGTTCGGCTATCTGCTGGCCGGCTATCAGGTGATTCAAATCCTCGATGGCAACGTGCTGGTGCCATTGCTGTTCTCGGAAGTTGTCGATCTTCATCCGCTGGCCATTATTGTGTCGGTGCTGTTCTTCGGCGGCCTGTGGGGCCTATGGGGAGTATTCTTTGCAATACCGCTGGCAGCGCTCACTCAGGCCGTACTCGATGCCTGGCCACGCCACCGCAGCCCCGAGCAGCTCACCGAGAATACGGCAGAAAAAGCGGCCTGACACCCTTCTTTAAGACCGGCTATCCGCTTGTCACAGCAGCAACCTGACAGTAAGCTGTCGCCTTTTGCCGTCCGCGGCGATTATTCAAAGGGCACAGTATGTTTCAGGGCAGCGTTGTTGCGATAGTCACGCCGATGTTTGAAGATGGATCGGTGGATTTTGATGCACTGAAAACGCTGGTCGAATTCCATGTAAAGGAAGGCACCGATGCCATCGTATCGGTAGGCACCACTGGCGAGTCAGCCACCCTTGGCATGGACGAACATTCCACCGTCATTCGAAAAACCATTGAGTTTGCCGGCGGCAACATTCCGATCATCGCCGGCACTGGCGCAAACTCCACCACCGAAGCACTGGAACTGACCGAAAACGCCAAAGCCGCCGGCGCTGATGCCTGTTTGCTGGTGACCCCTTACTACAACAAGCCTCCACAGGAAGGCCTGTACCAGCACTTTTGCAAAATTGCCGAAAGTGTCGATATTCCGCAGATTCTGTATAACGTACCTGGCCGCACCTCGGTAGATATGTCACCGGAAACGACCGCGCGCCTGGCGGAAATAGACAACATCATTGGCACCAAAGAAGCCCACGGTACGGTCGACAGAATCAAGCAACTGGTTGCGCTATGCCCCGACTCCTTTTTGATATTTACCGGAGACGACAGCACCGCTATGGAAAGCATTCTGGCAGGCGCGAGTGGCAATATATCAGTAACTGCCAATGTTGCACCGGCACTCATGCATCAGATGTGTATGGCGGCACTAGCCAAAGACGAAACCACGGCCCGCGACATAGAAGCCAGACTTTCTGATCTGAATAGCACGCTGTTTATAGAATCAAGCCCGATACCCGCCAAGTGGGCGCTTGCACAAATGGGGCTGATTCAATCGGGCATTCGACTACCACTGGTGGGGCTCAGCGAGCACTGCTATGCCGATGTTAAACGCGCCCTTGCCAAAGCCGGTATAGATATCTAAGCCTTCAAGCCGTTTCCGCAGATACCTGCAACGGAAGAAGCAAATGAGCGTCTCATTTATCAGTCTGGGCAGCGGCAGCAATGGCAACTCTACGCTTGTGCGAGTTGCGGACACGCTAATACTGATAGATGCAGGTTTTTCAGCCCGCATTATCAGCCAGCGATTGTTTGACGCCGGTGTCGATCCGGAACAAATCTCTGCAATCCTCGTGTCTCATGAGCATTCCGATCATGTTAAAGGGATTGCTGTGCTTGCACGCAAGTATCATATCCCCGTTTGGCTGACACGCGGTTCATTCAGCCGGCTGAAAGATCAGAATATTCCCAAGGTCGAATTTATTCATCCACATGGTTCTTTTTGCATTGGCGATGCAAAGATTACCCCCTTCCCTATCCCGCATGACGCCGCAGAGCCATGCCAGTATATAATCAGTGATGGTGTAAAACGCTTTGCCATCGCTACCGACATGGGTTGCGTAACCCCGTATGTTCACCAACAGCTCAGTGGTGTGGATGCTTTGTTACTGGAAGCCAACTACGATCACACCATGCTGCAAAACGGCTCTTATCCTTATTCACTTCGCACTCGCATCGACGGGCGCTACGGTCATTTAAGCAACGATCAGTCAGCCGCACTGGCCGCCAGACTGGAGCATCCAGGCCTGCAGAAGCTTTTCCTCGGGCATCTGAGTGAAAACAACAATACACCACAAAGCGCTTTTGAGAGCGTTGCCAACCGTCTGCAGCGTGGTGGAGACGATGTAGCGGTGTTAAAACGAGCAGCACTCGGCGACTGGTTTGCACTGAGCTGACAGCTCGGGTCCACGGTCAGGCGTGTGTAAATCCGACTGCCACGTCAATTCCCCCTGTAAATACAACTGGCTTGTCATGTATAGTCGTTATTAGCCCGATGGGATGAACAGCTGTTTTGATCCGTCAGGCTCTGCCAATCGCCGGTTATTGCGAAAAAAGCACTGGCAGACAGTGGGGAAATTTATGAAGAATCTACACAGGAATTGAATCGTGAAACTGACAGAGACTGTAAGGCAATCGATCAAAAAAGCCACCATGCTCGGGTTGCTCGCAGGTGGAATGACCCTAGGCGGGATGGCGCAAGCAGAGAATGTACTGCGGGTTAACATGCATTCGGATCTCAAAATTGTAGATCCAATCTGGACCACAGCCTATATGTCGCGCAACTACGGCTACATGGTTTACGACACCTTATTCGCCATGGATACCAAAGGGCAGGTACAACCGCAAATGGTTGATACCTACACGGTATCCGATGACGGACTCACCTACGACTTCACTTTGCGTGACGGGCTCAAGTTCCACGACGGTGCCGATGTCACCAGCGCAGATGTCATCGCATCCATTAAACGTTGGGGTGCAAAAGACGCGATGGGCCAGAAAATGATGGGCTTTGTCGCTGAAATGACCGAAACCGGTACCAATACGTTTCAATTTAAATTAAACGAAGCTACCGGTTTAATTGTTCAGGCACTGGGTAAACCTTCTTCCAACGTGCCCTTCATTATGCCTGCCCGTATCGCTGCAACACCGCCGAGTGAGCAGATCACCGAGTATGTTGGCAGTGGTCCGTTTGTATTTTTAACCGATGAATGGAAACCGGGTGATAAAGCCGAGTTTGCCAAATTTGCCGACTACAAACCTCGCAGCGAACCCGGTGACGGACTGGCAGGCGGCAAAGTAGTGCATGTAGACAAGGTGGTCTGGAAAGTTATCCGGGATCAGCAAACCAAGATGAACGCGTTGTCCAAGGGCGAGATTGATGTGATCGAATCGCCGTCGCATGATCTGCTGCCGTTAATGGAGCAGGACGAAAACATACAACTCGTCGACCTCAACCCGTTTGGCAATCAATACACCTTCCGCTTCAACCAGCTGCACCCTCCGTTTGACGATCCAAAAGTGCGTCAGGCGTTGTTGTATGCATTTGATCAGGAAGAGTTCCTGCTCGCAGCAATTGGCGATGAAAAGTACTACAAACTCTGCAAGGCAATGTTTATCTGCGGCACCCCTCTCGACACCGAAATGGGTTTTGAAGACAAGCTTGAAGGTAACATGGCTAAAGCGCGTGAGCTTATCGAAGCTTCGGACTACGACGGCAAACCGCTTATTCTGATGTACCCGACCGATCTTGCAGTACTTGAACCACTGCCTCCGGTGGCAAAAGACATCATGGAGAAAATCGGTTTAAACGTCGACATGCAGGCGATGGACTGGCAAACCCTGGTAGGTCGTCGTAACAAGAAAGAGGCACCGGAAGACGGTGGCTGGAACGCCTTTATCACGTCATGGAACTCGGTCGACAACGCCAGCCCGCTAACCACACCATTCCTAAATGCAGCTTGCGAACAGGCCCTGTTTGGCTGGCCGTGTGACGATACCATTCAGGCGTTGCGCGACGACTTCTCTCGCGAACCCGATGCTGCAAAGCAACTTGAAATCGCAGAGAAAATACAAACCAGAGCTGCAGAAGCACCTACCCACGTACACCTTGGACAGTGGTACCAGCCACATGCCATGGGCAAAAACATATCCGGAGCACCGGTATCTCCGGTTGTGGCTTTCTGGGGGTACAAGAAAGCAGAATAGTTCATAGCCAACGATTGATGCTGCGCGCAACGCGCAGCATCACGCTAATACTATTATGTGGTCATTTCTTCTTAAACGAACGCTATCAGTCATACCGGTACTTCTGGTAGTACTGGTGATAGTGTTCCTGATGCTGCGCCTGACACCGGGCGATCCTGCAGCAAATATTGCCGGTGATGCAGCCACCACCGAAGACATCGCCAAGCTGCGTGTTGAGCTGGGCCTTGAAGAGCCGCTGCCTGTTCAATTTGGTATTTATCTCGGCAATCTTCTGCGTGGTGACTTCGGTGATTCGTTCTATTACAAACGGCCGGTCATCAGCATGATTGCAGACGGCATCGAGCCTACGCTGTCACTGGCGCTCTTTACTATTGTCATTGCCTGCCTGATCGCAGTACCTCTGGGTACACTGGCTGCCTATAAAAATGGTACCTGGATTGATCGCATGATCATGGGTTTTTCAGTGATCGGATTTTCTGTACCGGTATTTGTTATCGGCTACCTGCTGATCTATTTCCTGTCTGTAAAACTGGAGTGGTTTCCGGTGCAGGGTTACCAGCACATAGAAGATGGTATTGGTGGATGGGCATATAGACTGATACTGCCAGCCACGGCTTTGTCAGTGATATTCATCGCACTGATAGCGCGGATGACACGCACCAGCGTGCTGGAAGTGCTCAACGAAGACTACATTCGCACTGCTCGCGCCAAAGGGCTGCCGCAGTCGAAAATTTTGTTCAAACACGCACTTAGAAATGCCGCAGTACCTATCGTTACCATTATCGGTATTGCTATCGCCATATTAATCAGCGGCGTGGTTGTCACAGAAAGTGTTTTTGTGATTCCCGGTCTTGGCTTACTAACCCTCGATGCCATTCAAGGTCGGGACTACCCCACTGTGCAAGCACTGATAATTTTGTTCTCGGTGGTCTACGTTGTGATTAATCTGCTGATCGATGTCATTTATACCCTGCTTGACCCACGTATCCGCTATTAATGTCACAGCCCTCCAATAATCAAACCGCTGCCTCGACTGTGATTTCAGACGAATCTGCCGAGTCTTTACAGGCCACGGATCAACCTTCGGTCTGGTCACGCCTGATCAAACATCCCAGTGTCGTCATCGGTGGCCTTATTATCGCCATCATTCTGGCTATGGTGCCTGCCGCACCATT
>CALLLY010000430.1 GCA_938008205.1 uncultured Granulosicoccaceae bacterium | reverse complement strand
CCTCTACGCCTACTTTTCTCTTCGAATGCCTGAAGAAGTTACCGCAGAGCAGGAAGCACAGTGGCCTGGATTGACCGAAGATCTGCGAGCTGCAAGACAACTTATCCTGTCAGTTGCGCTGAGTGAAATGACCCATCTGAGATGGGTCAATCAGGTATTGTGGCTGGTACTCAATGCAAACCCGCATGAGGGGACTTACACGCCTTGTTTAACACCGGCTAAAACTGTTTCCGATGTTGATAGCAGTGATCCCAAAAAATCGATAACCCGGCCACGATCATTGAGGCGTGCGACACCCGGTGTCCTGCAGTCATTTGTGGATGTGGAGCGACCTGATGGCGCGCTGGATTCTGAGTATATTCGCTTAGTGAACTACCTGCGGGGATCAACCGAACCTTTTCCGGAAGGGTTGTTACAGCTTGCGGTAAGAATAGACAGCGACGGGTTGCAGCACTATCAGAAGTTTCGTGATGTTAAGCGGATACTTGAACCTTACAGCAGCCATGAAGAGATTTATTTAAGGCCGGTAGTTGAAGCGACGCAGCCCTATGACGAGAAAGTTTCCCAGGCACTTGACTGTATTCGTTTTACTATTAAGTCTTTGGGTGAGGCGTATAAGCTTGAAGCAGCGCTTGATGACCTGCCTCAGGCAAATCAGCATATCAAGGAAGCTCGCAATGCGATGCATAAGCTCGGTGATTACGCTGAAGCACTGGCGCGTGACAATATTGGCGTGCCGTTTTTTGCAGCGTTTCAGGAGTAACCACCAATGGCTGCGAAAAGTTTAAGCCCGACATCTTCCTCCGCACTTGCCCATGTCTCTGGTAATTTGTTGTTAATGGCTGAGAACGCTGCCATTTATGAAATCGAATCGGAAGATGTGTCGGCTATTGCAGAGGCTTTGGAATACAGCGATACCGCTGCACGTGAAGTACTTGGCCAAATCGGATTGGATGCGCCAGTGGCAGTACCGCCGCCAACACCAGAACTGAATTCGGTTAAGGCACTGGCATTGACTGTATCTCAAACCTGCAATCTTGCCTGTAGTTATTGTTATGCATCCGGTGGTAACTTCGGTGGCTCGGATACGCGCATGAGTTGGGATGTTGCTAAACGCGCGGTGGATCGATTAATAGCGGATACCATTCCAGGTGGTGCGATAAAGATTGCATTCATGGGGGGTGAGCCGATGGTTGCGCGGGAATTGATAGAACAAGTGGTGGCCTATGCAAATCAGGTTGCAGCAACTCGTGCTATCAGTGTCGGTTATTCGTTGACTACTAACGGCACACTGATAACACCGCACGATGCAGAGTTTTTTGCGAGACATCAGTTTGCTATAACGGTAAGCCTAGATGGCGGACGTGTAGTAAATGATGTGCTGCGTCCCACGCGTGGTGGTGGTGGCAGTTTTGACCGGGTTGCCAAAAGAATGCAGCCGTTGTTTGAATTAAAGGATCGATTATCACTCTCAGCTCGTGTCACGGTCACGCCAGAGAATCTCGATTTACGTTCTGTGGTTGCTGATATCGCGGCGCTGGGTTTCAGTTCAGTTGGTGTCTCTCCGATGATTACCTCACCCACCGGTAGCGGAGCTTTGTCAGGTAATCAATTCGACACTTTACTCGAAGCGATGACTGAATGTGGCGATGAGTGGATGGCAGCAACGCTGGCAGGTGAACATCACGCATTCGCCAACCTGGCAACAGTACTTGGCGAGTTACACCGGGGCAAGCCTCGCAGTCACGGTTGTGGTGCAGTCAGGGATTATCTGGCTGTCGATGCGTCCGGTGAGTATTCTGCATGCCATCGCTTTGTTAGAGATCCGCAGGGAAGAATGGGTAATCTGGATAGCGGTATTGATCATGTTGCCCGGGTTGATTTTTTATCTGCACGCAGCGTTGAAAAACAAACCCCTTGCAGCAGTTGCTGGGCGCGGCGTTTGTGTGGTGGTGGATGCCATCAGGAAGTATTGCATGCCGGCCGGCCCGCTTGTCATTTTGTTCGTGGCTGGCTTGACTACGGATTGCGAAGTTATGGTCAATTGCTGTCGCGGCAGCCGCAGTGGTTTCAGACCCAGTAGCAAGGTTCTGTTACCGGTATGGACGAACAGATTGTTGATGTTGCGATTCTGGGCGCGGGCCCCGCAGGATCAGTCGCAGCACACGAACTGGGTAAATCCGGGTTATCTGTCGTACTGATTGAATCCGGTGATACAACGGATGTTCATTGCATAGAAAGCTTTCCGCAAAGCGGTGCACCATTGGCGGAGTCGACAGGGTTGTTGTCTGCTATTTGTAGTGCTGCCTATGCACCTGCTCAATCGATGACCCTGCACTGGCGGGCGCAGGCAGAGGTGCGTGACTTTGGTAATGCGGGGCCATTACTTGTGCACCGTCGAGAACTGCACCATGCATTATTGTCTCAGGCACGATCTGCATCGCCCGCGACAACTGTGGTAAAGGCAAGAGTGCGAAAAGTACAACGTGTCGGTGAACTTTCTATTATAGAAACAGATACCGGGCGGGTTAAAGCTCGACTGACTTTGGAGGCACGTGGACGCGTCGAAGCAAGACGAATGAAAAAGCCTGCGGGAACACACCAGCGCCATGCGCTGGTCGCGTTGCCGTTTAGTGTTCGGTGTCGAAGTGGTGTTGCGGCAATGAGTCTTGAAGCTTTGCCTGAAGCCTGGGTTTGGCTTGCTCACACTGGTGATGGAGAGGCTCACGGGGCCATCTTTCAAAATGCTTCGATGCTTGCCGGGCAGAGTCTGCAGCAAAGAGTTTCCTATGGAACAAGCTGTATTCAAAACACCCGCTGTTTAAATCAATCCACAGAGGCATTGAGATTTCACACGCCGACTGCCGCTGATTTTATTGCACTTGATGATCCGGTTATTAACGACGCCTGTTTTGCGATTGGCGATGCGGCACTGGCGAGAAATCCGGTTGCATCACACGGATTGGTGCATGCCTTGCGCAGTGGCGTGCAGGCTGCTGCAGCCGTGCGTACCGTTCTCTCGGCACAACATCAAAGCGATGCAGCGTTCGCATTTCTGCGCCAAAAGCATAGCGATGCGTATCGCGCTGCTCTGACTGCGACGGCGCGCGCTTATACAGAGTCACGCTTCAATACTGCCTTCTGGCAGTGCTACGCTTCAATGAAAGAACCACCGGTGGCGCCAACATTCCCTATGTCTCAGGTACTGACTTTAACTGAGCCTCTGGCACAGGCGCCGGTTCTCGACGGTGACTTCATTCACTGGGCGCCAGCGATCGCACTGCCACTTAAGCAGGATTATGCCGTACAAATCGGACCGTTGGCGGCGGCCGAAATTGCCTCTGCCTGTCAGCCTGCGGCAGCACTGCCCGAGCTTGCGGCCAGGCTGCAGCGTTTTCACAATCGCAAAATTGTGGCAGATGTATTTGATGCGCTGTTGGCAGGTGGCGCGCTGAGCCCCGTTTAGCCTTCAGATAAGAGTCCGGCAAGTTGTTGTATTAATTAAATTTCTTGATTATAAAGTAGAAACTGACTGCTATGAGTTACTGGTGCTGCAGACAGTACTTTCACTGCACGTAAACGCGCTATAATCGCCAGTGTGTCGATACACTGTCGGCGTTGGCGATTTGGAGGGAATCGAACCACATTGCTGAAACACCAGCCCGAATGCCTTTATGAATGCGCTTCAACTATGGCTTGAACAATACGGACTTGAGAGTTTGTATCCGCTGCTATCGCAGCACGATATAGATCTCGACAT
>CALLLY010000429.1 GCA_938008205.1 uncultured Granulosicoccaceae bacterium | reverse complement strand
GTCTTTAAGCAGTAAGTGGAACGCGTGCCAGCCGTGCTCGGCAGCAACACAACCGTTGCGCTCCAGGGCACTGAGAAATTCGTGTTTAACGAACGGGTTGCGGCCGTCGCCAAGTGCGTTCCACGCTTGTGCATCCACACTCGACAACGAGTCGCAGGTTTCAATGATCACTGATTAGCATCTGACCGGGTTACAAACTTCTGTGTAGGATTCAGGCTTTGGTGTACGTAACGGAACGCGTTTCTAGTTTATTCGTTCCACTACTTTTTTGCATCGAGATATTTTTCCGCATCAAGTGCCGCCATACAACCTGAACCGGCTGACGTGATCGCTTGTCGATAGATATGATCCATCACGTCACCGGCGGCAAATACGCCTTCAACGCTGGTTGCTGTGGCATTGCCTTCCGTGCCGCTTTTAACCTTGATGTATCCGCCGGCCATCTCCAGCTGACCCTCAAATATGCCGGTATTCGGTGTGTGGCCAATGGCAATAAAAACGCCGTGCAGATCAATGTCTTCGGTGCTGCCATCTGCGGTACTTTTAATTTTCATTCCGGTCACACCCATGTCATCACCCAATACCTCTTCAAGGGTGTTATTCCATTTCATGATGACTTTGCCATCGGTCTCTTTTTCAAACAGATGCTTTTGCATAATCTTTTCTGCACGAAGCTCGTCCCGTCGGTGCACCACGACCACTTCCGAGGCAATATTAGACAGATACAGGGCTTCTTCAACGGCCGTGTTGCCACCGCCAATCACTGCGACCCGCTTGCCTTTGTAAAAAAAGCCGTCACAGGTAGCGCAAGCTGAAACCCCCTTACCTTTGTAAGCCTCTTCTGAAGGCAGGCCGAGATATCGAGCGCTGGCGCCGGTGGAAATAATCAGCGCATCACAGGTGTAGGTGCCTGAATCGCCGGTGAGGGTGTAGGGCTGTTTCTGTAAATCGACGGTATGAATGTGATCGAACACCAGTTCGGTTTCAAACCGCTCGGCGTGTTTGCGGAAACGCTCCATCAGTGCCGGGCCCTGAACGCCGTCATTGTCGGCTGGCCAATTGTCGACATCGGTGGTGGTCATTAACTGACCGCCCTGTTCAATGCCGGTAATCAGTACCGGGTGTAAATTGGCTCTGGCAGCGTAAACCGCGGCAGTGTATCCGGCAGGTCCGGACCCTAAAATCAGTAATTTGCAGTGCTTGGTTTCGCTCATGTGGTGTGTTGCTTCCGAAGAGGGTGAAATACATGACAATCTAACCACGCCGCTTTGTCCACAGCGAGGTTGGAATTAAGATGAATGGTCCGGCGTTGATTGTAACAAACGAATGTAGTGCGTTGAGTGGGACAAACCAAGGCTTCCCGAGTTCTGCACACATCTGTTGGCGATTTTGCAATATGCCAGCAGGCCTGTGCGCGAAGGCCTGCAGAGAAACCAGCCAGATAACCAGAACCCATCGGACGATTCTTGACTTCCAAAGCTGCAACTTCCAAGGCTGGTCGAGCCGCCACCCCGCGAACCCGCAAGGCCGCTGCTGGTAAAACTAAAGCGACCAGAAGGGCTACGCCCAAAAAGCCAGCACAGCCCAAAAAGCCTGCAGGCAGCGCCGGTGCCGGTAGTGTTTTGCCTAAACCTCGATTCAACGGACGCTCTATCAAAACCCCAATGGATGCCGAGTTGTCAGCGCGCGCGATGGCATTGGTTCGCCGGGGCTGTCGGGAAGTACTGGCGATTCTGGTCGCCGTAGTTTCTATTCTCATGTTAATTGCATTGCTGACCTTCCACGTGAGCGATCCTAGCTGGTCTCACACCGGTGGTTACGGGCAGGTCCGCAATGCCTGCGGTATCTTCGGTGCCTGGTTTGCCGACATCGTGATGTTTCTGTTTGGTTATGTTGCCTACCTGGTGCCGGTGGCGCTGGTGGTGATCGGCTGGAATGCCTTTCGTGATAGCCGCGAATTCACCGCACCCGTGCTGATTATTGCTCGCATAGGTGGTTTGGTGGCGCTGCTGTTTACGGCCTGCGGACTGGCCGATCTGCACATGTTTGTGCATCGTGGGGATTTACCCATCGGCACCGCGGGCGGAGGCGTGCTGGGGACCTGGGTGGCAGGCAATATGGTCGATGTGATTAATCCGCTCGGCACCACCATGATTCTGCTGGCGTTCTTTCTCGGGTCGATCACCTTTATTACCGGAGTATCGTGGGCAACGATTATCGAAAAAGTCGGCCTGGCAACGTTGCGGGGCCTGCGGACCTGCAAGGTATGGGCAATGCAAACCGCCGAGCGTGCCAGTGACTACTGGACTTTCCGTGAAGCCCGCAGGCAACGCTTAATGCAACAGCGCGCCACTGAACAAGCGGAACAGGATCTGGCTGAAGTTGAACCACCGCCGGTCTATACGCCGAAAAAATCCACCGCAAACGCAGAGGCAACCAAGGCGGTAACTAAGAAAGATCCACTGGTTGTGCCTCCGGTGGACAACACGGCCGATGTCGACGAAGCCGCCGCTTCGGTGGCCGAGCCACTTGTCGCACCAGAATCCCGAAAAATCAGCATTTCGGCAAGACCGCCAACGCCTGCGCCGGTTGCCCCTGTCAGTGAAGAAAAGCAGTTCCATCTGTTTGAAAGCGGCAAGATTATCAATCCGGATACCCCGGGAGAAATCCCGCCGGTCAATCTGCTCGATGAAATTGAATCGGCGAGGGTGGGTTACTCCGAAGAATCGCTAGAGCATTTGTCCCGATTGCTGGAAACCAAACTGGCCGAATTTAACGTGGTGATCGAAGTGGTCGCAGTCCATCCCGGGCCAGTAATCACCCGCTTCGAGGCCATGCCTGCACCCGGGGTGAAGATCAGCAAGATTACCGGGCTTGCCAAAGATATTGCCCGGTCATTGTCTGTGATGAGTGTGCGCGTGGTGGAAGTCATTGCCGGCAAGTCCACCATTGGTCTGGAGATTCCCAACGAAGACCGTGAAATTGTTCAGCTCACCGAGATCCTGCAATCCAAGGTTTACCAGGACCACAAATCTCCACTGGCTATTGCTTTGGGTAAAGACATCAGCGGGCTGCCGGTGGTGTCAGATCTGGCGAAAATGCCACACCTGATGGTAGCGGGTACCACAGGTTCAGGTAAGTCAGTTGCTGTTAATGCGATGTTGATTAGCCTGTTGTATAAGGCCACCGCCGATCAGGTGCGACTCATCCTTATTGATCCGAAAATGTTAGAGCTGAATGTTTACGAAGGCATTCCGCATTTGTTGGCACCGGTGGTCACAGACATGAAAGAAGCTGCCAACGCGCTGCGCTGGTGTGTCGGTGAAATGGAGAGGCGCTATCGGTTAATGGCATCGCTGGGTGTGCGAAACATTGGTGGCTACAATAAAAAAGTCACTGATGCGATTGCTGCGGGTGAGCCGATTCGTGACCCGCTGTACAAGCCCGAAGAAGCCTTCGATCCGTCGCTGCCTGCACCTGAACTGGAAACTCTGCCGTTTATTGTGGTGGTCGTCGATGAATTTGCCGATATGATGATGGTGGTCGGTAAAAAAGTCGAAGAACTCATAGCGCGGATAGCACAGAAAGCACGTGCGGCCGGTATACACCTGGTGCTGGCAACACAGCGGCCCTCAGTCGATGTGATAACCGGCTTAATAAAAGCCAACATACCTACGCGCATGGCGTTTCAGGTCTCTTCAAAAACAGACTCGCGCACTATTCTTGATCAGGGTGGTGCAGAAGCGTTGCTTGGTCATGGTGATATGCTGTTTCTGCCACCGGGTACCGCGCTTCCGGAACGTGTGCACGGTGCCTTCGTTGATGACCACGAAGTTCACAGCGTGGTCAGCTGGTTAAAAGAATCCGGTACGGCGGTGTATGTCGATGAGATTCTGCAGGAAAATACCCTGCCATTGCCTGGCCTTGCGAGTGACGGTGGTGATGCCGATGGCGAGAAAGATGCGTTGTATGACCAGGCGGTAGCTATTGTGACAGAGACCCGCAAGGCGTCTATCTCTTACGTACAGCGTCGCCTGAAAATTGGCTACAACCGCGCCGCCAGAATTGTCGAAGACATGGAAGCGGCCGGTGTTGTCAGTGCCGTGCAGCACAATGGCTCACGTGAGGTGATCGCGGCTCCTCCGGTCGACTTATAAGTTAATCGTAAAACCGATTTACCTGTTCAGGACAACACCATGAGACTACTCAGCGCAATTGCGCTATTGATATTCAGCCAGGCCGGTATGGCCGCACAGACGTTGCTCGACTTCAGCAACTCTATGTACTCATTCAGTGCAGACTTTACCCAGACAGTTTACGACAGTGACTCTGTTGTGCTGCAGGAAAGCAATGGTCAGGTACAACTGATGCGGCCGGGTAAATTCCGCTGGACTTACGAACAACCCGTGAAGCAAGTGATTGTCGCCGACGGCCTAACCTTGTGGGTGTATGACGAAGACATTGCTCAGGTCACCATGCAGCCGCAGGCAACCACTCTCGGTAGCGCACCAATCGGCTTACTGAGCGGGCAGCGTGCTATTGAAAGTGAGTTCAGTATTACCGACCTCGGTGAAAGAGATGGATTGCAATGGTTTCAGCTGGAGCCGCTGGTGCAGGACACCGACTTTAATCAGGTGTATATAGCACTGGACAACGACGGACTACGAGCCATGGAGCTGCGCGACAACTTCGAGCAAGCCACACAGATTCGATTTAATAACTTTAAAAAGAACGCATCCTTCAGTGCTGATGAATTTGCGTTCACGGTGCCGCAGGGCGTTGATGTAGTCGGTGAAATGGGCGTTGCCCCGGGGCTTCAACCGGAACAGCCAGCCAGTGAACAACCAGTAGAAGAAACACCATCTGCCATGCAAGAATCCACCGAGCCAAATTCTGAAAGCCCGTCACAACAAACGCCTGCTGCTACAGAGTCGGAAACGCCTGCACCGGCAAGCGCCGAAGATGTACTCAAGGAGGCCGCTACTGACACGCTGGAAGAGACTCCGGATGAAGCACCCGGTCTGGCTGAAACACTGCCGCTGGAAGAATCAACAGACAGTGATGTGACCTTTGAAGTCATCGAAACAATTAAGGTCCCGGCCGAATAGCGAATTGCACTGATGTCGGAGCAATTTTCATTACTCGACGCTGCAGCCCCCACCGCACCACTGGCCGATCGCATGCGGCCAACATCACTGGAAGAATTTGCCGGTCAGTCGCATCTGCTCAGTGATACCAGCACACTACGCCGTGCAATAGACAGCCAGCAACTGCATTCAATGATCTTCTGGGGACCACCCGGAACCGGCAAGACCACACTGGCACGAATGCTCGCCATACAATGTGATGCGTCTTTTCTCAGCCTTTCTGCGGTGCTCGCCGGTGTAAAAGATATCCGGGAAGCCGTGGCTACCGCACGTGAAAGCTTTCAGGCAAGCGGCGTTCGAACCGTGTTGTTTGTCGACGAAGTGCATCGCTTTAACAAAGCTCAACAGGATGCGTTTCTGCCACACATTGAAGATGGTACTTTCTACTTCGTCGGTGCTACCACCGAAAATCCATCGTTTGCATTGAATAACGCGTTGCTGTCACGGGTGCGGGTGTATGTACTAAAACAACTCGAAGCGCCGGATATCGAAAAGATATTACGGCGTGCGTTAGCCAATTGCGAAAAAGGCCTGGGTGCTTTTAGTATCAGTGCCGAAGAAAATGTAATCACTCAGTTGGCGATCGCTGCTAACGGAGATGCCAGGCGAAGCCTGGTATTACTGGAGCTCGCAGCCGATATCAGTGATGAACAACCGGACGGCACACGGTCGATTACACAGGCACATGTTGCCGAGGTTACCCGCGATTCATTGCGGTATTTCGATAAGGGCGGAGATATATTTTACGAACAAATATCTGCCCTGCATAAAGCCGTTCGCGGCAGTAACCCTGATGGGGCATTGTACTGGTTTTGCCGCATGCTCGATGGTGGTTGTGATCCGCACTATATCGCGCGTCGGGTCGTAAGAATGGCCAGTGAAGACATCGGCAATGCCGATCCCCGAGCGCTGCATTTAGCACTGGACGCGTGGAATGTGTTTGAGCGGCTCGGTAGTCCGGAAGGTGAGCTCGCCATTGCCCAGGCGGTGCTATATCTGGCAAGTACGGCAAAAAGCAATGCCGCCTATCGTGCCTACGGTGCAGCAGCCAGCTATGTACAAACAACCGGCAATCTTGAAGTGCCGGAACATCTGCGCAACGCCCCAACTGGGTTTATGAAAGATCTGGGTTACGGTAAAGAGTATCGTTACGATCACGATGAAACCGATGGTCTGGCGAAAGGGCAGACTTACTTTCCAGATGGTGTAGACGAACAGCTGTTTTATGAGCCGGTTGATCGCGGGCTGGAAAAGCAGATTGCTGAGAAGCTGGCGAGTATCAGGGCACGAAAGTAGTGTGGTATTGCATCTGACGCATTTGGCTCGCTTTTTCTTTCTGCGTCGACTTTTTAGTATGGCTGTGCGTTTAGGTTGTTTGTGAGAAGGCTGAAGTGGTAGTGAATTCCATATCCAATCGGATGGCGCATCGCATCTGATGCGCTTCTATTGTGATCTCGTCGTAGCGGAGAGTAAAAATAGATCCTAAGTACTAATCCGCCACTGGTTCTAGCCATTTTTGTCACTGCTTAAGATGGGTGTCCGAATCTGCTTTGTGCGCTGGTCGGAAATAACGATGCACACGCTAAAAACTTTTCCATACTCTATCAACTAAACACGCCGGTACTGGCGCCGCTGTACGATGTATTAAGTACCCGGATCTACCCGGACTTCACCCCGAAAATGGCGATGAAAATCGGTAGTAAGTACCGCTTTGACGAACTGCAGGCAAGACACTGGCAGCGCTTCGCCTCACAGGCCTGGCTCAGTGAATCTCAAACCCTGAAAAGACTGGCGCACATTGCCAAACGTCTTCCAGCGGAAGCCGCAAAACTGCAAAACAACAAGCGCGCCGGTTATGCCAAGTTGCCGGTGGTCGAGCAGATAGTCGCCGGAATAGAGAAGCATTGTGAACTGACGGTAAAACGTCTAAGCGATTGAGTAATGGAGTGATCCTGCTGTTGGCAGGACTGTCAGTCGTCCAGTGGGCTTTTAACCGGCACCATACCGGGCCTGTTCATCACATGGGTATAAATCATCGTAGTCGAAACATCGGCGTGCCCCAAAAGCTCCTGCACGGTGCGTATGTCGTAATTGGCTTCCAGTAGATGCGTTGCGAATGAATGCCTAAGGCAGTGACTGCTGATCTGCTTGTTTATTTCCGTTTTGGTTGCAGCTCTCTTTATAGCGCGTTGCAGAGAAGATTCATGCTGGTGATGGCGCCGGGTAATGCCGGTTCTCGGGTCAACTGACAGTCTGCTGCTCGGGAAAAGATACTGCCAGGCCTTCTCGGTGGCCGCGTTAGGGTATTTGCGGCTTAGCGCATTAGGTAGAAAAACCTCACCGTGTCCGATGCTCAGATCTGCGTCATGCAGCC
The DNA here is from genome assembly GCA_938008205.1 of uncultured Granulosicoccaceae bacterium. Classification (GTDB taxonomy): domain Bacteria; phylum Pseudomonadota; class Gammaproteobacteria; order Granulosicoccales; family Granulosicoccaceae. The sequence continues at coordinate 1,295 of CALLLY010000429.1, read as the reverse complement.
TGCTGGTTTCCTCCACGATATGTTTGAGCTTGTCAGCACAACGCCCGGGCAGTGGCACTCTGCGATGTTTCCCTCCTTTGCCGTCATATACCGAGATAATACGGTAGTTGAAATCGATATCCTTGATGCGAAGCCTTATGCATTCGATGATTCGCAGACCGGTGCCGTACATTAACGAAGCCATGGTCTGGTGAATGCCTGACATTTCACCCAGTAGACTGTCTATCTCTGCTCGCGTCAGTACAACCGGTAATTTACCTGGCTTGGTGCTCTTTGCATGAGACAGGTTTACAAGCGGTTTTTCCAGTACCTTGCTGAAGAAAAAGCAGAGCGCACTCAAAGCCACGCTCTGTGTCCGTTTGCTTGCGTTTCGACGTAATGTAAGGTTGGTCAGAAAGCTCTCCACCTCCGGCTCGCGGAGCTCGGCTGGTTCTGTCCCCTGGTTCTCTAGTAAAAATCGCTGAACCCAGTGACAGTAAGACTGCTCGGTTTTTATTGAATAGTGCTTTCTTCGAATTATAACAATTAGCTGTTTCAGGCTGTTTTTGTGGGATTTTGACAGATCCTTTGATAGTTGCGGCTCCACTGGTAAGTCAGCGAGCGTTTCCCTGCCGAGGGTCGCATGATCAGTGTCAATCGAATAGAGCGTTGCCTTCAGATCTTTCCACGGGATATTTGAAGCCCAGGAGAGCTGTGCGGTATCCCTCAAGAGAATTTCAATTGCATCAATATACTGAGCTTGTTGCCAGGGTTTTGAAAATTTAATGTTGGTGAGTTGAGATAAATGCCGGTTTACCTGATCTGCTGACAAGTCCGTCAGGCGATGCCCGGAATATGTCGAGAGAAACTCCTTAACATGTTTCACATACCATTGGTGATACTTATCCGGAATACTTGCAGCGGAAAGAGATTTTTTGTACCGGTGCCACCCGCTTGCCTCTGAGATAGGGGGTGGGTTATCATAACCAACTGAATTTTGGCGTATTTTTCGAGAATATGAGTGAGCGGCCAACTTCTTTACTCCTATACAGCTTCTTTTTTGTACTGTTTATATATACAGTAAAATGATGTTGGATGCAAACGTTTCCCTGATTCTAATAGCTAGCGACTACGTGAATTCAAATGGTGAACCAAATGTGTGATGTACGGATGTTGTTTGAGAATTTAAACAAGCGTAGTTGTTATTCCTTTAAACGGGCGTCGTATTAATTCGCGGATTCAAATCCCAAGTGCAACAGTAGGTTCTACCCCGAACGCTACCTGATTTGGTGTCTTCATATCAAGGCATTTTCTAG
>CALLLY010000428.1 GCA_938008205.1 uncultured Granulosicoccaceae bacterium | reverse complement strand
CCCCAGCCTGCGTACCCCAGCAGCAGCAGAAAATCATCGGGTCCGTCACCGGCACCAATATCACTGAGTATTTCGGTTGATCCGCTAAGGCTGATGCCGTGTCCGCCATGGTCGTAGTGGACGGATTGTTCAGCGGGCTCTTGCAGCTCTGAGTTTCGCGAGTCAAAAAGGATAAACCCGCGTTGTGTGTCAATCGGGCCGCCCTCCAACACATCAGCGATCAGATCGACCGAATCGGTGACATTGATGTCGAGCTGTTTGTAGACTTCCGCGATTGAAATCGGCGCACGTCGGTTAATCACAAAACCAAGCGCGCCATCCTCATTGTGTTCAAACACATAGGTAATGGTTTTTTCAAACCATGAGTCTGCCAGGGATGGCATCGACAGCAGGAAATGATGGCTCAGGTTCATTGACTGGTTACAGGGTTGGCCATTACTGCAGGATTTACCGGCTTAACCGCTTGTCTATGGCATCCATAAACTGAGATCCGATGTCCAGTCCGCATTGTTCATCCAGCTCGCGGGCACAGGTCGGGCTGGTCACGTTGATTTCGGTAACCCAGTCACCAATCACATCAATACCGGCAAAAAGAACACCGCGCTTTTTCAGTTCTGGTCCGATCTGCGAAACAATCTCACGATCGCGCTCGGTCAGCGCAACTGCAACACCGGTGCCGCCGGCAGCCAGGTTGCCGCGTGTCTCACCAGCGGCGGGCATGCGAGCTAACGCATGGGAGACCGGTTCTCCGTCTACAACCAAAATGCGTTTGTCGCCCTCGGTAATTTCAGGAATATAACGCTGCGCCATAATCTGCGTTTTCCCGAAATCTGTCATGGTCTCCAGCACCACACTGACGTTAGGATCAGTCTCGCGCAGTCTGAAGATAGATGCACCACCCATCCCGTCCAGTGGTTTGACGATGATATCGCCGTGCTCTTTGTGGAATTCCCGCAGCTGATCATTGCGGCTGGTAATCAGCGTCGGCGGACAGCATTGAGGAAACCATGCGGTGTACATTTTTTCGTTGATGTCACGCAGTGCCGATGGATTGTTCAAAACCAGCACACCACTGTCTGCGGCTTTTTGCAGGTAATAAGTGGCGAACACGTAGTTCATGTCAAAAGGCGGGTCGAGCCGCATTAAAATACAGTCGAGGTCGGTCAGCGATTGTTCTGTGGCTTCAGCCATTTCAAACCAGTGATCTTCGTCGTCAAACACCTTCACGCTACTAATGCTTGCGGCTGGTGTGCCATCGCGCATGCTGAGATCTTCGCGTTCAAAATAATTGAGTTGCCAGCCTCGCTTCTGAGCGGCCAGCATCATGGCCAGACTGGTATCTTTATGAACTTTGATCCGCTCAATGGGATCCATCAAAATGCCGATGCGTAGCGTCACGTGGGTCTTCCATTTGTTTGTGACTACAGATTGTATCGGCTTTGCTGTGGGCTCGACGAGTCAATTTGACTGTTTCATAGCAACTTATTGAAATTACTATGTTTTATGTGAGCTGCTATTTGTGAACGGTTGATGTGAGTCGGGTGTTACGATACAGTTCGGAAAGCTATGGCGGGTCTGCAATTACCGGCTCATAGAAGTTATCGGCCTGCACGCGGCCCACTACTCAAACAGCTGGTTGCTGCACTCAAATGCGGGCAGACAGTCTCTAACTGAATCCGGTAATAACATTGCGAGTACTGGTTGTCGACGATAGCAAAACGGTGCGTAGTACCGTGCAACGCATTCTGCATCCGAGAGGCATCGTTGTGCTTACCGCAGCAGATGGTATTGCCGCGCTGTGTGTTGTTGAACGTCAGGCGCCGGATATCATTTTTATGGATCTGATGATGCCGCGGCTCGATGGCTACCAGGCCTGCCGCCTGATAAAAAAGCATAATCAATATCGTCAAATTCCGGTTGTGATGCTCTCCAGTAAAGACAGTGTCTTTGATCGTGCCAGAGGAAAGCTCGCCGGTTCTGAACATTACCTGCGCAAACCGATTACACAGGAAGATCTGCTTGCGGCAATCACAGCGCATGTGGAGTATTCCTTGTGAGCGCAGTGGTGAATGCTACCTGGTCGGCCCGGGCTGATGAACTCGCCCATACCACTGGTCGCGCCTTGCTGTTTTCGCTGGAGGAAACAACCTACGCGCTGTCCGTAGATTTTGTTGAGCGGGTGATAGAACTGCCGGCAGTCTTGCCTGTACCGCGTGCTGCTGACTGGATGATTGGTCTGGCGGTGTACGAATCTATGCCTCAGCCCTTGATTGACCTGAGATATTTTTTGCAGCCGCAGCGCCTGGCGGCAAATTCTGATGAGCAGACAATGCCGGGCAGGGCCATTGCGGTTAATTGTGCGCACGGCAAGGTGTTGCTTGCAGTCGATCAGCTGGTGACGATCTCCGATTTATCAAATCGTTCGCACGTGGCGACTTCGCGTCCTGAGTTTCCGGAACAGTTCATAGAGTTTACCTGCAAGGCAGATGAAACAGTGGTCGGCGTCGTCTGTATACCAAAGGTGTTGCACGCTGCCGGAAAACATCCGGTGTCGCTAACGGGTGAATGTCATTGACCACCTTCGATAGTAAACGGCACTGGTTTGTCGGCAGTATTGTATTGATGGTTTGCGCTATTGTGGTGCTGGTGTCTTGTACATGGACATCACTAAAGCTGCGGCAACACCAGGGGCAGGTCACAGGCCTGGCTTTAACGTTAACCCGCATCGCAACACTGGCTACAGATGGTGCAGCTTCGGACAATCCTGAGGCTGTATTTCAAAGTGATCAACTTGCACAGCTGGTCGCACAAGGTGATATACAAGCCACGTCTATCGCCAGTGCTGTAAACAGTTTTCCGATCAATCGTATCTCCAAAGAATATTCGCAGCTTGTGGGTCACTGGCAGGGAGTGCGCGGTGAATTCATTCAGTTAAATCTCAAGTCTCACCGCACCGAAGGCACGAGTAGCGGAGCTGGCGATCTGGTGTTAGTCAGGCAGTCATTCGACAGGCTGTTCGAATCGATAATTAATGAATCGTTGTCCCGGCCATTAATAAAAGTCGCCAGCTCGCTTCGAGGGGATCTTGCAAGCCTGACTTATGTCACCAGCAATGTTGGAATGAATGACCAGGCACTGGCGCTGGCCACTGACCTGCAAAACCGTGTCGCGGAACTGCAGGAGATTGTTACCCCTGATAACGGACCGGCACTACTAGGCTATACCGCGTCTCAGCATCTTGCCGACTTCCTGGGTGCTGTAGACAATTTGCAGTTGGCTGTGCCAGCGGCTGCAATGTCCGGTGCCAGGCCGTCATCGGGATTGTCTGCAGCCAGTGCTTCTGCGTTGGTGTATGTGCAAAATGCACTGGGTTATGTTGACAGCGAAGTACATCGGAGTCGACGCAATGTATTAATCGCCTTGAGCCTGGCGTGCCTTGGCATACTGCTCACGACTGCAATAGCATGGTCCTATCGACGGGCGGGCAATGCCGTACAAAACAGCACCAGGCTAACGCTTGATACCCTGGTAAAAGATATCAGTCGCATTGCTAACGGTGATTTAAGCAACCGTAGTGAACTTGAATCTATTAACAAAGCCAATCAGCCAATTGCCGAGTTGGTCGATTACACCAGCCAGATGGTGCAAGGGCTTGTCAGTGTCTCCCGTGGAGTCGCAGCAAAGACTACAGATCTGGCATCAGCGCAACAGCATGCAGTGGACGGCCTGGCTGAAAGCAATGCTGATCAAACTGATCAATGCACAAAACAGCTAGCCGATCTAAATGCTGCCCTTGTTACTCTGCAGCAACAGCTAGCGCACATTGAATCACAAGCTAAAGCGGATTCCGACTCACAGGGTTTCGACGGTGTTCGAGATACCCTGCAAACGTCTGTCATCAGTGCCTCCTCTACTCTGGCTGCGTTATCTGCGCAGCTTGAAGTGGGCGTCGGTCGTGTAGAACGTTCGTTATCGTTGTTCGGTAAGCTGAATTCCGTCATTAGTAAGATGGAACACACCACCCGGCAATCGAATTTGCAGGCGCTGAATGAATCGATAAAACAATCCAGCTATTACGATACTGAAGACAACGCTGATGTCTTTGTGCAAAATACCCAGCGTGTCAGTCATCAGTTGCAAAATGAATGTGCAGCCGCTTTGCAACAGGCAAGTCAGGTTCAATCGGATTTAGAAGGCTGCGTTACAGCACTGCGTGACTGCTTGTCGTCGGTTGATGAAACTGCGCAGTATTCATTGCAAGCTGCAAATACGGTGAAAGACTGGTGTTTACCGTCACAGCCGTCAGCCGTTGATACCACAGAGTTGGCAAATACTGTGGCAAAACTGGTCGCCATTGGGCAGTCAATAAGTAACGTACAAAATTCGATTGCAAGCGATGAGAACCTGTTGTTGATTAAGGGCAATTCTCTTGAGCTGCAGTTAATAGCGGCGAAACTTGACGAATCGATGTTGCGATTTGAATTGTCGGATTCAGCTGTCGATGAACGATAAAGCATCGCCTGAAATTGAGCCGGGCAGTTCGGTTGCTAACGCGTCGTCAGCGCAGAAAAAGCATGCCTTGCTTGCACAGGAAATTTCGGCACTGCTGCAAAACCCTGTTGTTGATTTTGCTTCTGCGGCCGACCATGCGGCTGCGCTCGAATACGCTCGGCTTTGCAGAGCGACTATTCAATCTCCACCGTTAGCGGCAGCGTTGGTTGATGCACTGAATGATCTGCTGCATCAACCTGCTGACCCTGGTGGCAAAGCGGCCTGGCTGTTTCGTGAGTCTTTTGCACAGAGTATTGAACTGCTGCAGGGGAAATCTTCTGCAACTGAGTATTTCTGGGTCTTGAATGAGCTTCGTGCCGCACAGGGAAAGCTGTTGGTGTCTCAGCTGGTTTTTGCCTTACCGTTTGAATACTCGGCCGCAAAGAATGATGGCCTGGTCTCTATTATACCGTCCGCTGCACAGGGCTTTGATGCCAATGAATTTTACCGCAGCTTTCACGATGGCCTGAACGCTGTGTTATCGGGTGCCGCGGGACAAAATGCACTCGATGAACTGTCAGGTTTGTGCAGGCAGTCGATAGATGCAGAATCCCATGAGTATGCCGCCGTATTCTGGTTAACCTGCAGTTGTTATACAGGCAGTATAGAGCTGTCAGAAGGTTTATCTGCGGCACATCAGGTAATCATGCAACAAGTTGAGCTTGTGATCAGGCAGCATGTAGTCGATGCTGATTCGCACATACTGTCACCTGAAGGTATTGAACTGGCGGAAACAGCACTGTGCAACATGTTGACATACATCGCCTGTGTGGCTCCGGCCGATCCTATTTTTGAGCAGCTCGAATCCAAGTTCAGAATGCTCAGGAGTTTGCGACAATTCGATGATCTATCTCAGGTCTCGCAAGACGGCATCATGCTTGGGGCCGGTGTGCATACACTGCGCCGACGCATTGCACGTCTTAAGCTTGATGTCGATGCATTGCCTGATGCGAACAATAATGGCGTCTCACAGGCTTTGCGAGTAACTATCGAGATTCGCGATGCATGTACCGTGTTGTTTACCCGTGGTGAATTGGCGGTATTCGAATCTGCTATTTCCGGGTTAAAAAACTACCACGGTAAAGACCGTGCTATCGGTGATCTGGAAACCTGCGCGGCGGCGTTGATTCGTGCTGATCAATTATTAGCTGACAGGTTTAAAAGTCTGTCAAATGAATTGGATTCAGACGTCACCGATGACGATACCCGACTAAATTCCCTGCTGGTGGATGAGCTGCTTAACATGCTCGAACCGATTTGTGAGGTAGAAGGTACTGAAGCAGATCAGCGTGAGTGGGTAACAGTAGCACTTGCCGATGTGATTAGTGCATCGGCGTTTGTCTCTGATGCATTTTTGGCAGAGCAGCTACCGGCACTGACTAAATATATAAAAAGTGAATCCCCGGCACTTACCGACCTGGCTGCGGTGGCCGTTAATCTGCAGCGTTATCTGATCGATGCCAAAGCTGGCAAAAACTCGAGTAAAAGCAGAGATGCGCTGCTTAAAAGCGTCGCATTACAATCCACTTCCACTGTGTCAGATAAGCGTGAGCGCGGGGTGAACATTGCAGAGCTTGCCAATGATAATAGTGACTTGCTGCGGGATGATGCGCCTGTAGGCTTATCTATCGATGGTGTCGCTGGTGCGTCTCAACCTGCTGAAAAGCCAGTGCCAAAAGCGTCCGGGCAAACTGCAGCTACTTCCAGTCTCGAGTTTGGTGATCAATGTAATCGTTACGTTGATACCATTCAACTTGCTCTTGATACGGCACTTGGCAGTTCTGGAAACCTTGCGCCTGATAAAACTGTTACCGCAGCGCTGGACAATCTATACAAGGTAGTTCGTGATGCCGAGCATGATCCCCTGCTCACGTTAATTGAGCCGTTGTCGCAGGTGCTGGATAGTGCCGAACGCGCTGGCAGTACCCTGAGTCAAGCCGATACGCTGTTGGTGCAAGAGGCGATTGTCGCGATTACCATCGGACTCGACGCGGTCGTTAACAAACAACCTATGCCGGAACTGGTGGCAGATGTCGCGCAACGAATTACCCAGGTTGCGGTAGACGATAATCACAACGCCAGAGGCGGTTTTGAAGCGGCGGGTTTGATTGATGTTTTCGTTGAAGAAGCTGAAGATCTCGGGCAACGTTTGTTTGAGTTGTTTCAGCGCTGGCGTGGTGCGCCGCAGGGCGGCACTAAAATACAAACCGATATTCGTCGCTTGTTACACACTCTGAAAGGCAGCGC
>CALLLY010000427.1 GCA_938008205.1 uncultured Granulosicoccaceae bacterium | reverse complement strand
CCGTGATGCATTCAGCTATTATGGGATCATCTCAGGCTTGCGCCCAACATCAGATTTGAACCGATGCAGCACGATCGTAAAACTGGCTTCCTCATCAATCATAGTTGGTTAGTTGCTCAAGGATGCAATGTAATTCATTTGTCAGGTCCAGAACCTTTGGCTAAAACAGTGACAAACCATTAGTAGAGACAACTTACAATAGATACACTGAAAATGATAACCGGCCGGAATTTGACAAAGTAGAGAGGCCAGTTCTAACTTAGCGTTAAGTGTTCCCAGAAATCTCACAGGGTGATTGATGCAACAACTTTGCTGTCACCGCCCTACCAACATGTAGTTCAGTATTATGAAATTCCCGATAGACATTCAGATCAAATTATCCATGGCATTGCTGGTGTTAATTGGCACCCGGTTCACGATGGCCGAGATGACAGATATCAAAAAGAATCCAAAGCTGTGCCAGGCGTCATTAACCGCGAAATTTACTGAAAGCGCCCCAAGAGACAGATTTGAATTTATCAATGTGTCCGGTGAAGGATGGCAGATTCAAAAGCTGTCTCTTGCACTCGCAAGCTCAGACGGAAATCTAATTTTTGATACAGAAGACGGTGGTACGGGTGTAGAGGTATTTCAAGCCTACCGACAGGAATCCACCAGCGCTACCATTGAAAGCGTTGCTAAACCTGCTGATGGTGACCAAACCATAGAGATTACCTTCAGTGATTTTCCGGCAGGCGCTAACTACACTTTTTCCATAGACGTAGATGACCAGCTCACACAATCAAAACTGGGTAATATTCGAGTGGCGGGCAGTGAGATAAACGGCGCCGGTATCACTGTAGATTTTTTGTCACCGAAAGGCGAAGTGACCACAAGTCAAAGCGTGTTTACCACTGACAGTACTTCCGACGTTAAACACGCCTGTCCGTAGACTGCATTGTCCGTACGCTGCATTAACTGAGCTACAAACCGGCATTGTCCATTTGCTCTAACCGGCGTCTGGCTAACGCAGCAATTGATCGCCCTCTGTACTCGCTCTCTACCGCGGTTAGCTCCTGACGCGACTCGGCGTAGCGTTGCAGCTCGAACAGCGCAAACCCTTTACGTAGTCGAGCATCAGGCACTTTGCGGCTGCCCGGGAACTGAAAGATCACCACATTGAAGCGGTCAATCGCTTCATTAAAACGCCGCTCTACATAGTTTGCTTCGCCTAACCAGTAGTGTGCGTTATCAGAATAGGTACCATCGGGATACTTGACGAGGAATTTATCAAACTCAACAATCGCCTCCCGGTTGCGTCCGAGAATCAGCAGGTCATAGGCGTTTTGATAGTCGAGTTTTTCTTCGCGTTCGTTACTGGTTGCGACAGGAGTATCAACGACAATTTCCTGCTCTACCAGAGGTGTTGTGGTATCCGGTTCATCAAGAGGAATGTTATCCAGACCTTCCAGAGATTCGAGTGAGTCTAAACCACCGCCACCGCCGCCAGCTTCAAGGGACTGCAATCGACTGTCGGTGTCGAGATACAGTTTGCGCTGCCGTTCGCGCATGGATTCAATTTCGTTGTTGCGTTGTTCCAGTTCACCACGCAACTGCCTGACTTCTGTTTGCAATGCCTCCATACGTTGAACCATATCAATCAGCACAGAGTTATCGAGTACCCGCTCGAGTCTCAGGAGCCGTTGGTCGAGTCCCTGAGCGGTGATGTCCTGAGCCAGCACAACGCCTGACGCAAAATTCAGGCAGCACAATGCCGACACAAGTCGCACCGAGTTTCTTAAACGAAATACAACCTCGTCAGTTACACGTTCAGCACATTTCATATTGATCTCTGACAAGTAGTGGCCAAGGGTTTAGTTTAGCCCCTCATAGACGAGTTCAACCCGCCTGTTTCGTCGCCAGGCACTTTCGCCCTGCCCTTCATCCAAAGGTACTTCCTCGCCGTAGCTCAGGGTACTGAACTGTCCGGCGTCCACTCCCTGCAATTGCAGCACGCGCGCGACACTTCGCGAGCGATTATCCCCCAGGGCGATATTAAACTCTCTGGAACCGCGCTCGTCGGTATGTCCCTCAAGACGGACCCGCACATCGCGAAACTGCGCAAGATACCGGGCATGCTGTTCGAGCAGGGTAATGGAGTCGTCACCGATAGCCGAGCTGTTGTAGTCGAAAAAGATGATTCTTCTCGCCAGCGGATGGCTGGGATCGTTAATGGAACTGCGTGTGATCGGCGCACCAGACACCAGTCCGCTGTCGATCGAAGAATTCTGCGGCACCGGTTGTACGGTTCCAACCGCAGCATCGGGCTGAACAGGGGGTTCAGGCGGCCGTGGCAGCTCTGCAGGCCGGGAACTTGGGACATCCACACCCGGGCTTGTCGCACAGGCTGTCAGCGTTGCAGCCATTGCGACAGCAAGCGCCCCCTTCGACACCCACTGGAATGATCTCACGGCAGGCTCACAGCAGCATATTTTTCGGCGTGTAAAGTTTTTGTTCACTTCTAGCTCAATGTTCAACAGATTAGCGCCAGTATAACGCGAGTAAAAGTATCAAAAGGTTAACGCTTCGGGCCCCAGGCAGGATCACGCACATCCTCACCAGCCAGGCGTATCCTCTGAGAGACCAAACCGTCCACGCTAATCACCCCGAGCACGCCGCGACCGTTTTCTTCGGTAGCGTAAAGAATCATCTCACCGCTGGGAGAAAAGCTCGGAGACTCGTCCAGACGCCCGTCTGTCAGCACTTCGAGTACCCGGGAATCCATATCCATTTTGGCGATTCTAAAATTACCACCCTCGCTGTGAATAAACGCGATCGCTGATCCATCGGGCGCAGTAGTCGCCCCGGCATTATAGTTACCCTCAAAAGTGAGCCGTTCAGCCCTCGCTCCACGGGCAACTGCCTGCATGTAGATTTGCGGCGTGCCGCTTCGATTAGAGGTAAACACAATCGTATTGTTGTCCAGCCATGCTGCCTCTGTCTCGATAGACGACTCATTGGTGAGTTGAGACATCTGGCCGGAGGCAACGTTCACTACATAGATGTCGGGACTACCGCGATGAGACAGTGAAAGAGCCAGTCGACGCCCATCCGGTGACCACGCCGGCGCCCCGTTAATCCCTTCAATTGAAATCAGTTTACGGCGTTCGGCGGTGGCCAGATTTTGCACAATAATCGCTGTACGTCCGGGGAACTCAAACGATACGTAAGCCAGCTGCTGTCCATCAGGCGACCAGGCCGGAGACAACAACGGCCGCGAAATCTCAAGAACCCGAATAATGTTTTCGCCATCGATATCGGCCAGATCCAATGCAAATCGGCGTTGCTTGCCGGTACCCACCGCATTAATGTAAGCGAACTGTGTATCGAATACGCCCTGCACACCTATCAATTGCTCGTACACACGGTTGGCAATGGTGTGACCGGTTTGCCGCATTTGTTGCGGGCTTACGCGATAACGACAACAGTATTCAGCAACACCGCTGTTGCCTGGCGCAAACTTTAGGAGTCGCTCGCGCTCCAGGTAGTCAATCAGTTCAAAATTGACCACCAGACCCTCGGCAGTTCGGGCAACGCTACCGATCACCAGATACTCAACATCAGTTGCACGCCAGTCAGTAAAGCTCAGCTCGGCAGATGACGACGGATTACTCGGCATACGGCTGCGCGGGATTATCGTAAAGCGTCCGCTGCGCCCGAGATCGTTTTCGACGATAGCGGCTAAATCGACATCAGACACCCCGAGGTTTCCGGCAAACGGCACCACCGCAATGGGAATAGTGTCCTGAACACCCGCCGATTCGGTAATTTCAATTCGTAGTTCGGCTGTACCCGTGCGCGCAATAACGCACAACAAAAAACCTATTAAAAATTGCTTGATGACACCACTTAATTTCATTGTCTAATCCGTCTTAAGGTACCGTGAACGCGAATACCAGATTGCGGTCGAAAATGGCTTTATGCGGAGGCTTTGGAAAGGGTCGCGTCGACAACACCGCCTTTTCAACTGCACGCGCTAACGGCGCACCGCCTCCGGTACACCCGACCACCTGCACATCGACAATTTCGTTCGGCCAGACCATCGTTGCTTTTACCTCGCACTTGGTACCGGATCTCACACCTGCGGGTGGTCGAAATTTTCGGCTGACGCTCCTTCTTATCGACTCTTTGTATTGCTGTGTCAATTGATTCTTTTTTCGTAGTAAACGAGTACGCTTTGCTTCGGTTTCTGCGGCCTGCTTTTTAGCTGCAGCCTCAGCAGCCACTCGCGCAGCCTCTTTGCGCTTTTCCTCAGCAATTTGCTGCTGACGTTTTTGTTCGGCCTCTTCTGCTAATCGTTTCTGCTCTGCCTCTTCTGCAAGACGCTTTTCTTCTTCGAGACGTTTGCGCTCCTCCTCCGCCAGGCGCTCTGCCTCCAGGCGTTTCTGCTCCTGTTCCTCGGCTAACCGCTTTTCTTCCTCCAGCCGCTTTTGCTCTTCTTCTGCAACACGTTTCTCTTCGGCAATACGCTCTTCTTCCAACCGTTTTTCTTCGGCCAGCCGTCTCTCCTCTTCAAGACGTTTTTGTTCCAGTTCCTCTGCAATGCGTTTTTCTTCTTCGAGCTTTTCTTCTTCGAGACGCTGGCGTTCCTGCTCCTCCGCTACACGCTTCTCTTCCTCTAAACGTTCACGTTCCTGCTCTTCAGCAACTCGCTTCTCTTCCTCTAAACGTTCACGCTCCCGCTCTTCAGCGACTCGCTTCTCTTCCTCTAAACGTTCACGCTCCTGCTCTTGCGCGACTCGCTTTTCTTCTTCTAAACGCTCACGCTCCCGCTCTTCAGCAACTCGTTTTTCTTCCTCCAGGCGCTCACGTTCCTGCTCTTCAGCAACTCGCTTCTCTTCCTCCAGGCGTTCACGCTCCTGCTCTTCAGCGACTTGTTTTTCTTCCTCTAAGCGTTGACGCTCCTGCTCTTCAGCGACTCGCTTCTCTTCCTCCAGGCGCTCGCGCTCCTGCTCTTGTTCAAGACGAAGTTTCTCGGCTTCTTCCAGTCGCTGCTGTTCTTCGTCTCTGAGCTTTTGTGCCAGAGCAGCTTGTTCTTCGGCCTGCTCCCGGCGCCGCAGCTCTTCTGCCTCCAGCTCTTCCTGCAGACGTTGTTGCTCTTGCTGCTCATCGGGCTGCTCATCGGGCTGCTGTTCAGGCTCAACCGGCAAGCTCGCGAGCGTATCGCTTACCTGTTCTCTCAGCGATTCTATTTCCTGCGCAACCTCAGGCGTGTTTACCAACACTGCCTGAACGGGCTCTGCCTCGCCGCCCGGTTCCACAATATCGGTGTATTCCTGCTTCAGTCCGAAAAACAGAAATGCAGCGATAGCTGCATGACCCAACAGCGAGAGTACCAGTCCAAAAGGATGGCGACGGATCAGCTCAAGCATTGTGCAGCCTTGCGTGCGAACTGAAGTCGTCGGATGAATGACATGGGTATTCGATCAACGAGCCGGATCACTCATTAACTGCACTTTATCTGCACCTGCGCCCTGCAAGGTCACCATCGCTTCCATCACAAGTCCGTAGTTGATGTTCTCATCGGCCGCGACCATGACTCCTCTGCCAGGCTCATCCTGCAAGGCTTGTGCGGTCAGTTTTAACGCATTGTCAGCATCTATAGCAATGTCAGTGTCTTCACCAATATTTAAAAACCATTCTCCGACACTGTTGATAGAGAGAACAATGGGATCCGATTGTTTTTCCGGATCAACCGGTTTGGCATCGGTGTTGGGTAAGTCGACTTCCACACCGGTGGTCAACAGTGGAGCTGTGATCATAAATATCACCAGCAACACCAGCATCACATCAATATACGGCACCACATTCATTTCTGACATCAAGGCCCGCTTTTGCCTTTGCGCTCGATAGCGGGCCATTATCTGGTCGCCTGATTACTACGACGAAGCACCTGCCGTTGCAGCACCGCTGCAAATTCTTCCATGAAGTTGTCGTAGCGATTCAGTAAACGATCAGACTGATTGCTTAAACGGTTGTAAGCAACAACTGCCGGAATTGCAGCAAATAAACCGATCGCGGTAGCAATCAACGCTTCGGCAATACCAGGTGCGACCATTGCCAACGTTGCCTGCTGTACCTCGGACAGTGCAGTGAATGAATTCATAATCCCCCAGACCGTACCAAACAACCCGATATAAGGTGCAGTCGATCCAACAGTGGCAAGAAAAGATAAATGCTGTTCAACCATATCGGTTTCACGGGACAACGCAATTTTCATCGCACGGTAAGAACCGTCCACCACCGTGTCAGCATCATTGGTCTGTTTGACCAGGCGCGCAAACTCGGAGAATCCGCGTTCAAAAACATGCTCCATACCTGTCAAAACATGTTCGCTACTGCGCAACTGCTGGTACATCTGGTTTGCGTCTGCCCCACTCCAGAATTCGTTTTCAAAATGCGTGGCTTCCTTGGTAGCACGAGATAGTTGTCGGCTTTTTGAGTAGATAATCATCCATGAAACCACCGATGTCAGCACCAGCAGCAACATCACAAGCTTGACCACCGGACCGGCTGCAAGCACCAAATGCCAAAAAGAGAAGTCTGTATTCAACTGTTCAATACCGTTTTCAAGTTACCTGGAATCGCACAGGGTTTAAAGGAGTCTGCGTCCAGACAAGCTATTAAAATATCGCCGGTAACCAGTGTTTCGGCTACCCCGTGCGAACTGCCCCCATCCGGTGGGTTGTTTCTGGAACAACGCTGAACAAACCGCATGCTCGCACGGCGTAGTTGCTCCACTTGCACAGAAACAGTCAAAACATCGTCAAATCTCGCGGGCGCGATATACTCCAGCTGTGCCGACCGCACAACAAACATTCGACGCTGTTCTTCAAACAACTGACTCTGGTTGTATCCCAGAGTTCTTAAAAATTCAGTTCGCGCGCGCTCCATAAATTTCAGGTAGTTCGCGTAGTAAACAACCCCGCCAAAATCAGTGTCTTCGTAGTACACCCGAAGGTCGATAGAGAAATCCGTAAGAATCGACACGGTGAAAAACGGACCTCTGGCTATGGACAAGTACCCGAGCTGACGCCGAGCATGATACTCCGACGATGCTAGGGAGGTTCACGCTGTGCTTCAATTACGATACAGAATTAAAACACAGTGTTTCTGTCAGGACAAAACGTTTCGTCAAGCTCTTTAGAAAAGATCACCGGTTTCCGGTTCCGCACGATCTGGAACCGGCAATCCAAGATGGGCACAGGCGGCTCGCGTAACGGTGCGTCCGCGTGGAGTTCGCATCAGAAGCCCCTGCTGAATAAGATACGGCTCGATTACCTCTTCTATGGTGCCGGTCTCCTCGCCAATTGCAGCACCCAGATTATCGAGCCCTACCGGACCGCCATCAAATTTCTCAACAATGGCAAACAACACTCGCCGATCCATGTTGTCGAGCCCGAGGTCATCGACATTCAGCATATTCAGCGCAGCGCTGGCGATTTCTTTGTCGATGGTGCCATCGCCTCTGATTTGTGCGTAGTCGCGCACCCGGCGCAGCAAGCGATTGGCAATTCGCGGGGTGCCGCGGGATCGACGTGCCACTTCGCCTGCACCGGCGGCGTCGATTGGAACGTTCAGCATACCGGCAGAGCGGGTGACAATACGCGCAAGATCTGCGGGACTGTAAAACTCCAGCCGTTGCACAATGCCAAATCGATCGCGCAGAGGTGATGTCAGCAATCCAGCACGCGTTGTTGCTCCCACCAGAGTAAATGGCGGCAGATCGATTTTAATCGACCTGGCTGCGGGTCCTTCGCCGATCATAATATCGAGCTGGAAATCTTCCATGGCAGGATACAGAACCTCTTCAATGGCAGGGTTCAGACGATGAATTTCGTCAATGAACAATACATCGTGCTTGTCGAGGTTAGTCAGCAACGCTGCAAGATCACCGGCCCGTTCGATCACCGGGCCAGAGGTATGGCGAATATTAACCTCCAGTTCATTGGCAACGATGTTGGCCAGTGTGGTTTTACCCAGCCCTGGCGGGCCAAAGATCAGTAAATGATCGAGCGACTCTTCCCTGGAGCGAGCGGCGCCGATAAAGATCTCCATCTGCTCGACCACCTGCGGCTGCCCTTTATAGTCTGCCAGGGTATGAGGCCGCATCGCTCGCTCTTGCACATCTTCTGTTTTTTCCAGTGGATCGAACATGCGCTCATCCCCTGACGGTGGATCCTCTGTAGTCATTTGGCTGAGACTCCTTTGAGTGCTTCACGCACGATATCCTCAACGCTGTCACCACCGGAAGCTTTCACCATACGAGCTGCTTCTGCCGACTTAAAACCCAATGCCTCAAGCGCCGCAATCGCCTGACTCTTTGCATTCGCTTCGCCTCCGGCAGCCACACTGGCAGACGGAAGCGAGACATTGTCACCGCCGAGTTTGCCGATGCGATCCTGCATTTCAACGATAAGTCGTTCAGCGGTCTTTTTACCAATGCCAGGGAGTCTGGTCAGTGTGGTGACATCCTGATTGGCAATACACAGTGCAAAGTCTTCGGCAGACAGACCGGAAAGAATGGCAACGGCCATCTTGGCACCAACACCACTGACCTTAATCAGCTCGCGAAACATAGCGCGCTGATCGAGCGAGCTGAATCCATACAGCAATTGCGCATCTTCACGCACAACCATATGTATAAACAAAACAACCTTTTCACCGACCTGCGGCAGACTGTAAAACACAGGCATCGGTGCTTCAATTTCATAACCCACACCATGGCAATCGATCAGCAACTGCGGTGGCTGACGGGTTACCAGAGTCCCTGCTATACGGCCAATCATGGTACGGACACCCAGCGTTTATTTTTTCGTCTGCCTGCTGATACTTTACGTTGATCTTTATAAGCAGGATGCTTACTTAACAGGTTTTGAGTGTTTACTGTGTGCGCATGGCACAACGCTACCGCCAAACCGTCAGCAGCATCTGCCCCCGGTAACTCCTGCAACGACAGTAACACCCGAATCATTTCCTGCATTTGCGACTTATCTGCTGCACCGTAACCCACGGCAGATTGTTTAACTGTTCTTGCAGAGTACTCGGCAACCGGTAATCCCTTCTGCACGGCGGCACATATAGCAGCACCTCTGGCCTGCCCGAGTTTTAACGCAGACATCGGGTTTTTGCTGACAAAAACCTGTTCAATACCCATTTCAACCGGCTGCCATTCATCGATCAACCGACCCACCTCGTAAAGAATAAACCCCAGTTTCTCAGGCAGGCTGTCGCCAGCTACTCTGATACCACCATGACTGACATGAAAGTCACGCACGCCATCGGAGTCAATAACACCAAAGCCGGTAACAACCGACCCGGGATCAATACCAAGAATTCGTTTCATCGGTATTGATTCGCTGCTGTTGGGTTTCTTGTGAAATTAATACTATTCAGCCTCAAAGGCTTCAGCAGGGATGTCTGCGTTGTTATACACATTCTGCACATCATCGAGCTCTTCTATTACATCCAGTAGCTTCAGCAGTTTGGTTCCCTGTTCAACATCAACCGTGATTTCATTGTCCGCACGTTTAGTGACTTCCGCAAGCTCTGGTTCATGACCGGCAGCTACCATCGCTTCTTTGACATCGACAAAGGTCGCTGCAGTTGT
>CALLLY010000426.1 GCA_938008205.1 uncultured Granulosicoccaceae bacterium | reverse complement strand
GAGAATTTTCACAAGCGACTGGTACAGACTTATACACAGATATTTGCGGCTGGTGATACACAGCAGAACAAAAAACTCAACATCACCATCATAGGTGCTGGTGCTACCGGGGTTGAATTGGCAGCACAGTTGAGACAGATTGCAGACTTACTCGATTCCTATATTGATATCACCGGTCAGTCAGTCAACATTGAAGTCAGTATTGTAGAAGGTGCAGAGCGAATCCTGCCGGCACTTCCAGATTACTTAGCTACGGCTACGGCAACACAACTGGATAAACTGGATATTGCGTTGTACACCGGAGAACAGGTAACCAAAATTACGGCAAATTCGGTGAGTACTGCATCTGGTAAAGAAATACCCAGCAATCTTTCAGTATGGGCGGCAGGCATAAAGGCACCGGTCACTTTGCAAAACTGCGATGGCCTGGAAACCAATAAAATAAATCAGCTAAAGGTAACAGGGACTCTGCAAACCACTCAAGATACCGACATATTCGCCATAGGTGACTGTGCGGCCTGCAAATGGAAAGACGATAAGCTCATACCTCCCAGAGCTCAATCTGCACACCAGCAGGCCACGCTGTTAGCCAAAAGCCTGAAGATGAAACTGGCAGGTAAACCACTACCAGAGTTTAATTATAGAGACTATGGATCTTTGGTGTCGCTGGGGAGCTACTCAACTGTAGGCAACCTGATGGGCAAAGCCATTAAAAACGTCAGAGTAGAAGGTTTTATAGCACGTCTGGTATATCTGTCCTTATACAAAATGCATCAGGTATCGTTGTTCGGTTATGTGCGTACAGCCTTGTTTACCTTATCTAACTTGTTCAGACGTTCAGTACATCCAGAAATCAAATTACACTGATTTCAATACAAGTTAATTCTTCCACTTGCAGCAGAGATAACAATACGTACAGTGCTAATTGACAGTAATTCGCAATGTTTTTTCATTGAGAATACTTTCATCATTATCGAACCTGTCACCGTCGTATTTGACTCTGACACTCAGGCTTCCTCTTCCACGCACTGTTAATAGTCCCTTCGAGCCCTCTTCATTGCTGACACTAAGCACATTCGTATCGCCACCCGACAACACCGTCCAGTTCAATTCTTCTTCAATTCTAACGCGTTCACCGTTTTGCAGATTGGCCCAGACAATGAGTTGTCGTTCATTTTCAGAGCCGCTGTAGGCGAAAACCAGATCGCTGCCCCACTCAAACTCTATACTGGTAACAATATCCGGGTCACCTATGGAGAAGGCTACCGTTGCCGGCCCAACACCCCCGCAAGTTGCTGACACCACCACCTCGCCGATCGCCGTGGCAGAGACAGCTCCCTTTCCGGGTAAGGTGTTGTCGATACCTGCGAGGTTAGTTTTGTCAATGGACCAACTGACGTTATCAGTAATGTCAGGCGTATCAGCAACAGTCGAGTACTCTGCGGTAGCGGTAAACTGAGTGGTAGAAGATAACGACACTACAGGTTCACTCGGTGTAATCACAATATTCTGTAGATTGTCGCTAATCACCAGGGATAACTGCTCACTCACATCGCCCCGTGTTGCGGTCACTACAGCAGTACCGGCATTACTACTTCTAAACAACCCGTTAGTTGTTGTACTGAAAACGCCAACGGTGGCTGGACTATTACTTACGGACCACACTACACCAGACAGCTCTTCACGGACTGAATCATCATCCGAAGCATAGATACCTTTGGCTTGCAGTTGTACGCTATCACACTCATTCACAGGCTCAGGCACAACGAACTCAATTCCCGTAAGTGGTGCTGAGGATACTCTGATATCTACTGAGTCCGAGTAAGGTCCAAGGCTCCCCTGGATCGTCACTGTACCGTCGGCAACACCAGTAACCTGCCCATTTGCAGAGACGGTCGCAATTGATGTGTTACTACTGCTCCAGGTCGCACGTGCTGCAAGGTTTTCTGTTGTGTCGTTTGAGGTGAATGACAGCGTGATGGGTCTATCGACTTCGATAACACTCAATGGTGTTTCAACACTGACCGAGCTAATGTTGTCTGCGGCGACTGCAAAGCGGTTACGCAGTTCCAGTGCATCGTCATCGCTGTCACAGGCAACAACAAGCAACACCACTGCGAATAAAACAGAGCTACGTCGAAAATATCTGATCACTTCAACCATCCCCAACGCTTTTGTGGTGACACGTCATTCACAAGGTAACGCATACCGATGCGAAAGCTGTTCACACCGACACTGTCGTCATACTCATGCCTCGTAAACGCGGCATCCACCGCCCAGCGAGGAGATAGCGGAACCACAAGGCCGAAGACGCCTCGAAAACCGCGGAAGCTCTGCTTAAGCGCGCTGGCAGAGACCGAGGTAAATCTGGTGTCAAAAGCAGATCTGGTAAGCCCGAACGAGGCATAGGCTGCCACGCCATTTATCGGAGCAGATTCAAAACGAAGATTGAAAGAAGCCTGCGATGCCACATCGAACTCGAGATTGTTAGCAGAATCATCACTCATACCCGCCCCTATCTCAATTTCGCCGCCAATTCCCTCCAGCAGCCACAGCCCGACTGAGGCTGATGCAACGACCGGACGAACCTTGGTATTTTCCAGCGCCAGCGACTGCCTGTCGACAAACCCGGAGACATACCAGGGCAGAGACAGATTTTGCCCGGCAGCACACCAGGCCGGAAGCAACAGCAATAAAATGAACGAAAGTGAACGCATCAAACAGGGCCGAATTCTCACCGAGAGGCAAAGTGTATCAAATGCTGTTCGATGCGTTTACATTTAGTAATACTTTCCCTAAACCGCAGCTGTTATCGAGCAATCGTCCCCTCGACCGATTGCATTTGCTTTTTCAACAGCCCGACTTGCCGAATCCACACTCCGTAACGGCTCATTTCCGCCGGCATGGCAACACTGGCGGCCCTCGCCTCGGAAAGTGAGTCATACAGACCATACGACAATCCATACACCAGGTCGCCCTCCTGAGAAACTTTGTAAGGATAGAGAGCCAGCGCTTCAGAGGTTTGGAATTTGCGCACTTGCCGACGCATCAGATCCACATTGCCTGACGATTCAAACTGCACAACAAAACTTGCATCGGGTTGGGCGGCAAGCCAGCTTGCATCGCGCAGCAACGGCTCTTGCGACAAAGCGGCCGATGGCAAAACTGTATCAATGGAAGCATCAACAGCGAAAATATCTGACGGCCCGGCGATACGTTCAATATCACTGTCAATCCGGGCAACTTTGTCGAGCGGACTGTCCACCAGATCAGCGGTGTCGAGATCGCTGTCTTGCGGATAGATTGCCTCTTCAACTGGCAAACTTTTTACTGCCATCGCACCGCTATCTTTTCCTGATTGGGCAGTGTCCGGTAGCCGGTCAATGGTCACTTGTTGTTTTCCATCAGCAAACTGGTCATCAGGCAAGTTGTCATCAACAAGGGGTGCCGGTGATTGCTCTGCTATCGCTGCTGCCCTGGATTTTTTTAATCGTTCATTGTTTGCCTGATACGAAAAATTATCGTCGTAGAAGCCGACCGCAATCCACAATGGCAGAGCAATCAATAATATTTGCAGCGGCAGTTTTGCCATATCGAGGATAACAAACAGGCGCGGGAATCTTGCCAGATTGTTGTAGCGAAACCGCCGATAACGACGGTGCAAACGGGTTAACCCTAACACTATTGACTCCTTCCGACATCTACCACCAGCATAACATGTCATGACGCAAAAACAGATCATAACCTGCGAGACCTTGGCCCACTTGAAACAATCCCTATCCTTGGTGTGTTTTACAACAGTCGGGACCGGCAGCACATTACCGAATGGCGATGGCACAGTGTTCGCGCAGCAGAATCTGCCACAGCAATCACAGCCTAAACGGGCGCCTGGGCAATGTTGATCATCGATCGTTTCGCAACATTAAGAACTACCAGGAGTCTGTGCGGTAGAAGTCTGCGTTGCGAGAGCGTGCCATGGCGAGTGCGTTTTTACGATCAGTTAAGGCGCATAGTTATTCTAAGCCACGAAAATGATCGATAAAAAGGCACCGTCAGGGCGTTCGCAGTAGCAGAGGTTCTGCCGCGCAGACTCCCAGGCGCCTTAAATAAACGTAACAACACTCAAGCCATGGCACGTTCTCGTACGCTGGCTGTTAGCCATTGAGTTTCTGCTTCAGAAGCTCATTGAGCTGCGCCGGGTTGGCCTTGCCGCGGGAGGCTTTCATCACCTGCCCCACAAAAAACGCCAGCAGCTTTTCTTTTCCGCCGCGATATTCTTCCACCTGTGACGGGTTAGCAGCAATCACATCGTCAATCATTTTTTCAATCTCGGAGGAGTCAGAGATCTGCTTTAACCCTTCACTTTCGATAATATGATCAGCAGAGTCTGTTGAATCCCACATCTGATCGAGAATCTGTTTACCGATTTTTCCAGAGATGGTGTTGTCGTGCATACGTGCCAGCAATCCACTAAAACGCTCTGCATCAACCGGTGAATCACCAAGCTCCAGTCCCGCTTTGTTGAGCCGGGAAAACAGCTCACCGGTTATCCAGGTACTGGCCAGTTTGGGTGACGCACCGCTTTTTTCGACAGCCGCTTCAAAAAAATCAGCGGTAGCCTTGTCTGCAGTCAGTACCCCCGCATCGTATTCCGCCAATTCGAAGTCAGTGATAAAACGCGCTTTACGGGACTCAGGAAGCTCAGGAAGCGATTGCTGCAACTGATCAATCAGTGATTGTTCTACTTCCACTGGTAATAAGTCAGGGTCGGGGAAATAACGATAATCGTTTGCCTCTTCCTTACTTCTCATGGAGCGGGTTTCATCTTTATCAGCATCGTATAAGCGCGTCTCCTGAACAACTTCACCACCACCTTCAATGATGTCGATCTGACGTTCCACTTCAAAGTTAATGGCACGCTCCAGGAATCGAAATGAATTAACATTTTTAATTTCAGCTCGTGTACCCAGTTTTTCCTCACCCGCTATTCGCACTGAGACATTGGCATCACACCGAAAAGATCCTTCCTGCATGTTGCCGTCGCAGATATCGATATAGCGAACAATGGAATGAATTTTACGTGCATAGGCAACCGCTTCTTTTGCACTGCGTAAGTCGGGCTCGGATACTATTTCCAGCAACGGCGTACCGGCGCGGTTGAGATCGACCCCAGTTTGTCCGGCATACGCATCGTGCACCGACTTACCCGCATCTTCTTCGAGATGCGCTCTGGTTAATCCCACGGTCTTAACCGAGCCGTCGTCCATGGTTATTTCCACTTCGCCGCGGCCGACGATCGGCAGGCTCATCTGCGATATCTGATAGCCTTTCGGCAAGTCCGGATAAAAGTAGTTTTTTCGCGCAAATACACTGCGCCGACCAATCTCTGCATTGGTGGCCAGAGCAAACTTAATTGCCATGTGAACTGCCTGACGATTCAATACCGGCAATACCCCGGGCATGCCCAGATCAACAGCATTCGCCTGTGTGTTCGGTTCGGCACCGAAGTCTGTAGAGCTTCCAGAAAAGATTTTACTCCTGGTTGCCAACTGCGCATGGATCTCCAGACCGATGACGGTTTCCCATTGCATGGTGTTATCTGCCTTTAAGAGGTTGTTCGGTTTGATAGTGCACGGTGCAGATCATGCGTCTACCTCTGCAGGTATCTGTGCATGCCAGTCTGTGACCTGTTGATACTGATGCGCCACGTTCAGAAGCCTGCCTTCATCAAAGTAATTGCCCACCAACTGCATGCCAACAGGCAATCCTTCAACAAAACCACAGGGTGCTGACAAGGCAGGAAGCCCTGCAAGGTTGGCTGGAATGGTGAAAATATCGTTCAGATACATAGCCACCGGATCGTCACTGTTTTCGCCATGCTTAAATGCAGTTGTGGGCGTGGTTGGACCCAGGATCACATCGACACTTTCAAACGCGCGGGTAAAGTCCTGAGATATCAGATTTCTAACCTTTTGCGCCTTGATGTAATAAGCATCGTAGTAACCGGCAGACAGCGCATACGTACCGATCAGAATACGTCGCTTAACTTCGCGGCCAAACCCTTCAGCACGGGAGCGTTTGTAAAGATCTTCAAGGTCAACCGGGCTTTCACAGCGATGTCCGTAACGAACGCCATCAAAACGCGAAAGATTTGAAGAACATTCTGCAGGTGCCACCACATAATAAGCTGGCACAGCAAGCGACTGGTTTTCAAGATCAATGTCGACAAACGTTGCGCCGAGCTTTTGCAACTCATCAATTGCCAGTTGCAGCGCATCGGCAATAGGTGCAGACAAGTCACTAGTGAAGTACTGGCGCGGCAACCCGATCTTCAACCCTTTGATCGACTGATCTATGCTCGCGCTATAGTTCTCGGCTGGTCGGTCAATACTGGTTGAATCACGCTCATCAAACCCTGCCATCGCATCGAGCAACAATGCACAGTCTTGTGCAGTTGTAGCCATTGGACCGCCCTGATCCAGACTGGAAGCAAACGCAATCATGCCGTAACGCGATACACGACCGTAAGTCGGTTTTATGCCGGTGATACCGCAAAACGCCGCAGGCTGCCGTATGGAGCCGCCGGTATCAGTACCTGTCGTTGCAGGGACCAATCGTGCCGCCACAGCAGCGGCACTGCCGCCGGAAGATCCGCCTGGTACGCGATTGGTGTCCCACGGGTTGGCCACCGCACCGAAATAACTATTTTCATTGGATGATCCCATAGCGAACTCATCCATATTGGTTTTACCCAGACAAACAGTACCGGCAGCGTTTAGCTTGTCTACCACCGTTGCGTTGTAAGGCGGTATAAAGTTCTCAAGCATGCGTGATCCACAACTGGTACGCACACCACTGGTACAGAAAATATCTTTATGCGCAATTGGTACTCCCAACAGCGGTGCGGCAGAACCACTGGCACGCAACTCATCGGCTTTGGCTGCGGCCTGTAGCGCCGAGTCAGCACTGACTTCAATAAAAGAATTGTGCGATGCATTGAATCGATTGATTCTTTCGAGTAAGTGCTGACAGAGCTCTTTACTGGAATAATCGCCATTTGCCAGGTGTTGGCAAACTTCGGCAATGGTGTTTTTATACATGATCAGGCCATCTGAATTCGGCAGAAAACGGTATGAAGAGACAAAGTGTGAGTTACTCGATTACCTGGGGTACCAGGTAATAACCTTCTTCAACCGCCGGCGCACATTGCTGAAATGCTTCACGATTATTCGACTCGGAAACTTCGTCATCACGCAACCGCTGAACAGCATGAACAGGGTGCGCCATCGGCTCGACATTGTCGGTATTGATGTCGTTCATGGTCTCGGCCAGCGCCAACACATTTGACATTTCCACCGCGTATTCAGCGACCCGATTTTCATCGATCTGCAATCTGGCGAGGTGCGCCACCTGTGCCACCGTTTCTTCATCTACAGCCATCGGAAAGCCCGCTTGAGAAAAACCGCTAATTTACCACAAATCGGACTCTCCACGCTGCTTTGCAATGCCTGTCGACAACTGCACAGCGTCGACAAACTGGCGAAAGTGGCAAGCGTGTCTATACTGAATTGACAGTCGCCAGTGAAGCGAGGATTTATGTTCAAAAGCGCAGGGAAATCTATTGCAAACCGGCTGTCCATCGATTTGGGCGGTTTCCATACACGGATCTTCCAGGAGGGCGAAGGCCTGATACTGGATGAACCCTCTGTCGGCTTGCTCGACATGGATAACCAGTACACGGGGTCACGGGCGGTGACGTGTTTTGGACACGATGCGCTTGAGCGACTACCGCTGTTATCCGGTACGCGGCTGATCAATCCGCTGCAGGCCGACGGTCAGAACCATCTTGGTTACAGCGCCAAAATGCTGCGTTATTTCCTGTCCAAGCTCAGACGAAACAAACTGATCGGTAAAGCACCCATTGTATTGCTGGCGATTCCACAGGAGATAAACCAGCAACTCTCAGACGACCTTCGCCATGCTTGCTTTACCGCTGGCGCATCACGAGTCCACGTAGTGGACAATGCGATCGCGACCGCAGTTGGCGCAGGGCTGACCATTGAAGATCCAACACCCTCATTACTGATGGATATCGGTGCGCGCAACGCTCGCCTGTATGCATTCGAACACAACGAAATCACCTTTACCCAGGCCATCCCGCTGGCCGGAGATAAGCTCGACGAAACTCTGGCCAACGGCATACGCGAGCGCTACGGCATCTACGTCTCTGACGCAAAGGCCCGTGAGGCCAAACATCGGGTGGGCTGTGCGATCACCTCCAGTTTCAGCCATCAAATGCGCAATTCGTGTCAAATGAAAGGTTTGCAGATACATGAAAACACGCACACTAACTTCACCTT
This sequence comes from uncultured Granulosicoccaceae bacterium, assembly GCA_938008205.1. Taxonomy (GTDB): domain Bacteria; phylum Pseudomonadota; class Gammaproteobacteria; order Granulosicoccales; family Granulosicoccaceae. Next base: position 627 of record CALLLY010000426.1, on the reverse strand, counting down.
AACGACCGAGGTGGCTTGCGAACTATTAGCGCCAGCAATGCACAATGCCAGCAACGCTATTAAGTCTGCCTTTGAGGTAATGCCTTACCAGTTTCGTGATCCGCAAAACGACATTGCTGTTGTCCTGAGTGGTGGCGGCTCACAGCTTATCCAGATTGATCAGCTGATAATGGAGGCGTCGGACAAGCCGGTGGAAATTACTAACCGACCGCTATCAGCCGGTGCTCGAGGCGGTGCAACTATGCTTGAGCGCATACACGGCAAAATCCCTGAGGCAGAGCCTGCATAAAGTAAAAACACACCTTCACAGGCAACTGGTGCACAATACTATGCTGCACTAAGGTGATCTGTACTGGCGTGATCTGCGTTAGAGAGGTCTTCAGTGCTGAATTCTTTGCAAAGCCCGACAAATCAAACCGGGCGTTACTCGGGATAGCATGTGGAAACCAGACTGGAAACTGTCGAGCTAAAACTGATGGACCTGGAGCTGGCAATGGAACAACTCAATTCCGTTGTCATTAGCCAGCAGCAAACAATTGATGAACTGACCAGAAAGCTGGAAGACTACAAACGTCAGATCGACGCTCAATCTTCTCCCCTCGCTACACAAGCCGAAGAAACTCCCCC